>NZ_JBFRTN010000077.1:0-15159 GCF_041474095.1 Vibrio sp. 10N.222.54.A3 | reverse complement strand
ACATTTCAGGACGGGACACGAAGATCAAAAAGGAGCACCTCGGTGCTCCTTTTTATTTGTCTGTTATCTAGATACCTTTAGAGCTCGCTAGCCTTTCCACTCGTACAGAGCTGGGATTTCTATCTTCTGCTGATTGAACTCTATGATCACCGATTGTGGCTTAATCTCCAGCAATTGAATGTCTTGTCCAATCCAATCTCCTTGCGCCACTTCTTGACCGTTCACTTTTACCCAACGCTTGGTTTCGCTGCTCGAGTACATATGGGTTTGTAGGTCTAACTTAGGAAGGACGCCTGATAAGCTATTGGTGTGCGTTTCCAACTCAATGACCTGAGAACCCCTTTGCCCTGAGGGTCTAGAATCCATCGGCTCAGGAGCGCTTTGTTGCTCCCCCATAATGGATTCAAGCTTCAATGCCAAATCAGGTGGCAACTCACTGAGGTCTAGCCCTTGCAGCAGATCACTGTCCGATTGTAAGTCACTATTTGATTGCTGATCAGTGCTTGATTGCAGAGCAGTCGTTTCATCACTCGCGCCTGGCTGAACGGATGACGATTCAGAACTGGCTGTCATTTGAGTGTTGTTATCAGCATTAGCGAAGATCACTGCTGAGCCACCAGCGGTGTTTGCACGATTAGCGCCAGAATCAATCTGTGCATACATCTCTTGGCGTGGCAATGCTTTCAACGGTTGGCTCGCCGGTGCAGGGCGAACGGTGAACAAGGCATCTTCTTCCTCAGACACGGCATCCATGCTTGCTATATCAGCATCCGCAATTTCAGGCTCAATGTCTGATTCAGTTTTAAATTCTGGCAGAGCGACATTGGCAGCTTGGTTCACGGCTTCTTGTTGTTGGATATACGATTGATAAGCCAAGATGCCACCCACCAACAAAGAAGGAACCAAGATTAAGAGTAGCCCCATCGCTAACGATGAACCTCGCTTGTTGCTCATCCCTTTTGCAGAATTAGGAACATGATGATTCTGGTAGCCTTTGAAGCTTGGTTTGCTAAGAGAGTGCTGATTAATAGAAGATGGCTTGTGAGACGGCTGTTTAAGTTCGTGCATAATACGTGACATTAGCTTTCGCCCCCTTCTAGTGACATCAGCTTAGGCGAATCGAGTTGAGCTAATCTCTGCAATCTTGCTAAGGTGCGCTTACCTGCAATGCCATCAACAGACATACCTTGCCACGTTTGAAATGCTTCGATTTTCATTTTTAACTCATAATCAAATACATCACTACCGGAAACAACCTCTCCTAATACTTCAGAAAGCAGTAGATCAAGCAAAGCAACCGCTTCACCTTGATAGCCCTCTTTAAGGGTCTCTCGCAGCGGCTGCTTCCAAATAGCGACGTAATCGCCTTGCCAGATTTGCTCTAAGGATTGCTTCGGCATCACCAACAGCTTTTCATTAACCAGCAACTCGACAGAATCCTTAGACACGCCATACAGCACAGCAAACACTGGTTTTTGGTCTATGTCGAGATTAAGTACCACAGGAACACCAAGTTCTAACAAGGTATCCAAACTGGCCTGCTGCTGCTCACACACAAAAACACTTTGTGGCTCACTTAAGCACAATCCATCACGCAGTGAAGATTGATATCCCCACAGCGTATACAAGTCTTTGATAGCGAGAGAACGATTGGTCCCCTGCATCAAATGTTGTTGAATGTGTTGTGGCAATTCAAACTTGGCAGGTTTTGGCTCAGCAACCAACTTAGGAACATCTGATACCAAAGAACGCTGAGTACGTGCTAACACTTCCGTCTTTGCTCCATTTGATGCATCCGTAGGCAACCAAGCATTGATATAGCTTGGAGCGAAGTTAAAGGTCGCTATTGCAAGACCAACGCTTAACGTCGCAATCCCTGCGTATTGGAATAACTTAGGCGCGACACGAGAAGTTAGAGCTTTCTCGACGTGATACACATCGGCCTGAAAGGACATAACCTGCTGACACGCTCGGTTAACCGTTTCATTGCTCGGTAGCTGCTCACCGTCATGAAAAGCCAACTGCAGTGCTTTATCACACACCAAGTTAATGAGCCTTGGAATACCATGCGTATATTGAGCAATCAGCTTGATAGAACGGTTCGAAAACAACATCTGCTCGCCACCCGCCGTCTCCAAACGAAACGCGATGTACTTGCCCGTTTCTTCGGTATTAAGAGGCAGTAAGTGATAACGACCAGTAATGCGCTGTGCTAGCTGACGTAGCTGCGTGGTTTGTAAGTGCTGTTGTAATTCAGGTTGGCCGACCAACAGTACTTTTAACAGCTTGCGACTGTCGGTTTCTAAATTGGTCAGAAGGCGCAGCTGCTCCAGCACATCAGCTGCGAGATGTTGGGCTTCATCAATTACCAATAAGGTTTGAATACCTTCAGCATGACTATCGAGCAGGAAGTGATGAATGGCCTGACTCAGCTGTTTCAACGATGCTTGTTCCGGGTACTCGACCTCAAACTCATCACAGATAGCTTCCAGTAAATCCGTATTGGAAAACGTAGGGTTAAGTATAAGGCCAGCTTGAGTCTGATTATCGAGTGATGACAACATCGCTTTGGCGACCGTTGTTTTTCCTGTACCGACTTCACCAGTAAGCATCGCAAAGCCCCCACCCTCGCCTAAACCGGCTTGTAGGTTCTGCATCGCTTCTTGATGGCGCTGACTTAAAAACAAGTAGCGAGAATTTGGTACAATCGAAAATGGCATCTCAACGAAGCCAAAATATTCCTTATACATGTGCTGCCCTATAATTACGATTAATGGAAAGTACCATTGCTTGCAGTAAAGTCCAGCAGTGATAAAACATTTCGAGGTGATAAGTTGCAAATATACGATAGCCTACCAAAAGACAACGGGCTACAACGCTATCTAGTCGGTGGAGCAGTGCGCGATAAGCTGCTCAATATTGATAGTTATGATAGAGATTGGGTCGTGGTAGGGAGTACCCCTCAAGAGATGGAAAACCTTGGCTTTACTGCTGTGGGAAAAGATTTCCCGGTATTCTTGCACCCAAAAACCAAAGAAGAGCACGCACTGGCTCGCACTGAGAGAAAATCAGGCTCTGGTTACACAGGCTTCGAATGTTACTTCGCGCCAGACGTGAGTTTGGAAGAAGACCTGATGCGTCGAGATCTGACCATCAACGCTATAGCTCAAGATGATAAAGGCCAACTTCACGATCCTTATCATGGCCAGAAAGATCTCTCGGATCGTATCTTAAGACACGTTTCAGACGCTTTTGTTGAAGACCCTCTTCGTGTACTGCGTGTGGCTCGCTTCGCCGCCAAGCTTCACCATCTTAACTTCACGGTTGCACCGGAAACCATGGATATGATGAGTGAGATCGTCCAATCCGGTGAGCTGGCACACCTCACTGCAGAACGAGTTTGGCAAGAGTGGCATAAGTCTCTTAGTACGCCGCACCCTGAAGTGTTCCTCTCTGTATTGAAAGAGTGTGGTGCATTGGCAGTTGTATTACCTGAGGTTGACGCTCTATTTGGCGTCCCGCAACCTGAAAAATGGCACCCTGAAATCGACACGGGTATTCACACCCTGATGGTTGCTCAGCAAGCTGCACTATTAAGTCCATCGCTACCGGTACGGTTTGCAGCTCAAGTGCATGACTTAGGTAAAGGCGTCACACCACAAGCTGAATGGCCAAGCCATAAAATGCACTGCCACACAGGTGTTAAGATAATCAAGAAACTGTGTGAGCGAGTGAGAGTGCCCAATGAATTCAGAGATCTCGCACTATTAGTGTGTGAGCAACACTCAAACATTCATCGTGCTGGCGAGCTTAAGTCGACAACTTTCCTTAAGGTTCTCAACAAGTTCGATGTTTGGCGTAAACCAGACCGCCTTAACGACATCTTGCTTTGCTGCCAAGCCGACCACGCAGGCCGTAAAGGGTTGGAAGATCAACCTTACCCTCAAAAAGCGCGTTTTGAAGTGGCTTACCAAGCGGCGCTTCAAGTTGAAGTCAAAGCGATCATTGCCGATGGTTTTCAAGGCAAATATATTCGAGAAGAACAAGAGAAGCGTAGAGCCATCGCAATTGAAAACGCCCTATCAGAGCTCGCTAGCAGTTAATCGTCACCGTTCTAATTAAACCGCATTAAAAAACCCGCGACTAGGCGGGTTTTTCCGTTTCAATCTGTAGGACGAAACATTTGTCTACGTAAGTCGAGTGTTACTGCATCATTAAGAAAGCAAACAGACCACAACCTAAAATCAGGCGGTAGATAACGAACGGTGTCATGCCCATACGAGAGATAAGCTTCAAGAAGAAGTGGATACAGATGTAAGCACTGATGAAAGACACCGCAACGCCCGTTAGCAAAGTGCCAACATGGATTGGGTCACCGCTAGTCACCAACTTAAGACCTAAATAACCACCAGCCAGAGTGATGATTGGGATAGACATCAAGAAAGAGAATCGAGCCGCTGCTTCACGTGTGAAACCAAGGTAAAGCGCCGCGGTAATGGTTGCGCCAGAACGAGACGTGCCCGGAATGATCGCCATTGCTTGAGCAAGACCAATAAACAGCGCCTTTTTCCAACCCGCTTGGTATTCGTCATCGCGCAGGCTTGAGTTCTTGTCCACCCACCATAGCAATAGACCAAAGATAATCGTTGTCGTCGCGATCACCCACGCACTGCGTAAGTAAAGCTCAACAATATCTTTCATCAACAAGCCAAAGATACACGCAGGAATCGTCGCGAGAATGATCATCCACGCTAACTTCGCTTCTTTACTACGATCGCCTTTAAACACTGAACCAAAGAATGCGCTCAACAGAGAGACCACTTCTTTACGGAAATAGATAACAACAGCTGCCAAAGTACCAACGTGGACAGCGACATCAAAGGCCAAACCTTGATCTTCCCAGCCTAAAACAGCAGAAGGAAGGATTAGGTGTGCAGAACTGGAAATAGGTAAAAACTCTGTAAAGCCTTGCACCAACGCCAATATAAACGCTTCAAAATAACTCATTACTTACCTTAAAAATTATAGTTTTATATCTACGACAGAGAGCGAGTCTAATTGCTGCATCTTCTGCCATATTTCACTGACGGTTCTTCCGTCTTGCGGGATCACTCGCGCAGGACAAAGATCATAAAGCGGTTGTGTTACAAAAGGATATTTGTAGATATCACTGCGTGGTAATTCTGGCTCACGCTCAGAAACCTCCTCTCCAAACAGCACAATATCAAGATCGAGTTTTCGATCTTGTAGTTTGTGCGCATCTTGAGAGCGACCCCATTTAAACTCAATTTTACGCAGCTGCTGTGAAAATTCAGTCAATGAGAGTGACGTGTCGAGCTCTATCACAAAGTTATAAAACGGATGGCTATTAAAACCCACGGGCTCACAGTGATAGATTTTAGAGCATTTAAGATTAGTCCCTAACGATTGAAGCTCTGTCCATGCCACCCTTGCATGCTTGTCGCGGTCTATGTTCGTGCCAACACCAACATAGGCTACTGTCATGCTTGACCTCGTTCGATGATCACACCAACGGCTTTTGCTTGTGGCACTGCGCCAGGTTTAGCCAATCGGATTTTAATCCACGGCACAGAGAATTGAGTCATGATCAATTCAGCAACTTCTTCAGCCACACGTTCAACCAATAGGAATCGGCCATTCGCAATGTGGTCAAGCACGGCTGTACTCACTGTCGAGTAATCCAAAGCATCAACCACATCATCACTCTTACCCGCTGGGCGGTTGTCATGAGCCATTTCAATATCAAGCACAAGTTTTTGTTTAATCTCTTGTTCCCAATCGTAAACACCGATCGTTGTAATTACTTCTAGCTGTTCAATGAAAACTTTATCCAGTGCCATGACTTGTCCTTTTAGAGGTCGGATACCCATATAGGGGAAAAAAACGTATTATTTGCGTAATTCGAGATATGATATCAATTACTCTTGGATTGAGCATTATTTTCCCATCGTTAGGCTTATAACCGTTTAAGGAAAGACATGACCCCATTGGCACTAATCATGATCATTGCAGCCTATTTGCTAGGTTCAATCTCTAGTGCGGTCTTGATATGCCGAGTCTTAAGACTTCCCGATCCAAGAACGGTAGGCTCCAATAACCCGGGCGCCACCAATGTACTGCGTGTTGGCGGTAAAGGCGCAGCTGCTGCCGTCCTCCTATGTGACATGCTGAAAGGCACTATCCCTGTCTGGCTTGGCTACTACCTCAAGATCGACCCAATTATTTTAGGGGTTGTCGCAATTGCGGCGTGTCTTGGCCATATGTATCCAATCTTCTTCCACTTCAAAGGTGGTAAAGGCGTGGCAACCGCACTCGGCGCTATCGCCCCAATAGGGTTCGATCTAACCGGAATGATCATGGCGACTTGGTTAGTGGTGGCGTTTTTGTTTCGTTACTCTTCTTTAGCGGCACTGGTTACTGTGCTACTTGCCCCTTTCTACGCTTGGTTAGTCAAACCTCAATACACATTGCCAGTAGCCATGCTGTGCTGTTTGATCGTGTTACGTCACCACCAGAATATCCGCCGCCTACTCGATGGCAGTGAACCAAAACTCGGACAAAAAAAATCGGCTTAAACTGTCACGTCTAAGCCGAACTATTTTTAAACCGAGATGCGTTTAAACCGACGTAAGTATAAGTCGAACAACACTATTCAGTATTTAAGAACTTACAGCAGATGTTTATCTAAAAACGTCTTCAGCATTGTGTTCACAAACTCTGGTTGCTCTAACGAGCTAATATGACCTGCGCCAGGAATCACCACTAATTCACTGCCCGTAATGCAATCGTGCATTAGGTATGACTCAAGAACCGGACGTGGTTTATCTTCTTGTCCTACAGCAATCAAAACAGGCAAAGCAAAGTTCTCTACCGATTCAATCATATCGCGACGTCCAAACACCATTCGACCAATTTGTGCCACTTCTTCAGCGTTGTCGCCCTCAAGAGCTGATAACTGCTGAGTAAAACCTTCAACTAAAGCTGGCGTGTTGGTTTGAGCATCATTAGCAAAGAACAGTGGAACAACCGCTTCAACAATTGGTTGAGGAAGCATCTTAGTTTGAGTGATGGTGTCTAACATGCTGAAGTACTTTGCGTGCGCAACTTCTGGCTCTAAACCCACAAAGGTATCCATTAATACCAATGACTGAATTCGCGCAGGTGCTAATTCGGCAAGCTCCGTTCCCCACATACCGCCAACCGATAAGCCAACCACTGAGAATTCTTCGATCTCTAAATGATCAAGCAGAGCCAAAACGTGCTGAGCGTAATCTTTCAAGTTACGCATCGAAGTGGGTGCTGCTTGAGATTCACCATGAGACCAAAGCTCTGGAACAATACAGCGATACTGAGTTTTTAACGCTTCGATCTGTGGCTTCCACATTGCACTATCCCAAAGATAACTGTGGCCGAGTACAACAACAGGGCCTTGACCTTCATCTAGGTACGCCATCGATTGATTGTCTACTGTGAACTTGTTCATTTTCTTCCCTAATCTCTATCAGCAATTATTTATCGACATACAGTCGGTAAGCTAGGATATAAAAACGGCCGCACAAGGCGACCGTTTATCGAAACACTATAGTCAATTACGCAATTGGCTCTAGCTGGTCAATAGGCCAACGCGGTGTGGCATGAACAGACAAATCAGCCGTTTCGCCATTCTTTAGGCGCTGCATGCCCGCATAAGCGATCATCGCACCATTATCTGTACAGAATTCTGTGCGTGGGTAGTACACCTCACCACCGACTTTCTTAGCAAGAGCTTCAAGCTCAACACGCAGTTGTTTGTTGGCACTTACACCGCCAGCAATCACTATACGTTTCATGCCCGTTTCAACCAAGGCTCGCTTACACTTGATTACTAAGGTTGCACAAACAGCTTCTTGGAATGCATAAGCGATATCAGCGCGAGTTTGGTCATCATTATCGTTATCGCGAATGGTATTCGCTGCGAACGTCTTCAAACCAGAAAAGCTCATATCTAGACCCGGACGATCGGTCATTGGACGCGGGAACTTAAAACGACCCGGAGTGCCTTTTTCCGCCAAACGAGATAACAGTGGACCACCAGGGTAATCTAAGCCCATCAGTTTCGCGGTTTTATCAAACGCTTCACCCGCTGCATCATCAATCGATTCACCAAGGATTCGGTATTCACCAATACCTTTCACTTCTACCATCATGGTATGGCCGCCAGAAACCAGCAGAGCCACAAATGGGAATGGTGGTGGGTTATCTTCTAGCATTGGCGCAAGAAGGTGACCTTCCATATGGTGAACAGGCACTGCAGGCACTCCCCACGCATAAGCAATACTGCGACCAATCGTTGCACCAACCAGCAGTGCACCCACTAAACCAGGGCCAGCCGTGTAAGCCACACCATCAATGTCTTTCGACGTTAGGTTCGCTTCAGCTAATGCCGCTTTAATAAGAGGAATTGTTTTTTTCACGTGGTCACGTGAAGCTAGCTCAGGTACCACACCACCGTAATCGGCGTGCAGCTTTACTTGGCTATATAATTGATGAGAAAGCAGCCCTTGCTCATCATCATAAATCGCGATTCCTGTTTCATCACAAGAGGTTTCAATACCAATAATGCGCATAATTTTCTCGGCACGCTTTCGTCTAAAATGGGAAATTAGCGCAATATTACCCTGCCTAAGCTCTTCAAACAAATATTGTACAGACTATAATCGACAAAGTGCTTTACAAAGCCACTGTGATCGGATTAAAATTCCGCACCATTTTTGATCAAGCTGGTTAATGGCCAAACGCGAATAGAGAGTTAGCTCGATGGGTAACTTCTCTGATTTGGTACTGAGTAGCCAGCGATAATGAATAACCCCTGAGGTGAAAGGCATATGCCAATAGTTAAAGTACGTGAAAACGAACCGTTCGACGTTGCACTACGTCGTTTCAAGCGCTCTTGTGAAAAAGCAGGTATCCTTTCTGAAGTTCGCCGTCGCGAGCACTACGAAAAGCCAACTACAGTTCGCAAACGCGCTAAAGCAGCAGCTCAAAAGCGTCACGCTAAGAAGCTAGCTCGCGAAAACGCACGTCGCGTTCGCCTGTACTAATAACTTAATCCATAAGGACTGAGTTATGGCTCTTATTGAACAACTCAAAGAAGAGCAAAAATTAGCGATGAAAGCCAAGGACAAACCGCGCCTTGGCACTATCCGCTTAGCTCTTTCAGCAATTAAGCAACGTGAAGTTGACGAACGGATCACTCTGAACGACGACGACATTCTTGCTGTATTAGTTAAAATGGTTAAGCAACGTCGCGATTCTGTTGCTCAATATGAATCAGCAAATCGTCAAGATCTTGCTGACGTGGAAAAAGCAGAAATTACGGTACTTGAAGGCTTTATGCCTCAACCGCTAAGTGATGAAGAAGTTATTGCACTACTTGATAGCGCAATCGCCGAAGCTCAACCAGCGGGCATGCAAGACATGGGTAAAGTAATGGCTATCTTGAAACCACAAATTCAAGGGCGTGCAGATATGGGTAAAGTTAGTGGTTTAGTTCGTTCTAAACTCGCTTAATCCCAAATCAAATTGCAACAAGCCGTGCAATCCTTCGGAACGCACGGCTTGTTTGTATCTGTAACCTATTCAAACTATTATTATCCACACTCTCAGTTAGTGCATTTTTCTAAGGTTTTATGGCAGGACACATCCCGCGTAGTTTCATTGATGATCTCCTAGCGCGTCTCGACATTGTCGACATAGTGGACGCACGCGTGAAACTTAAGAAAAAAGGCAAAAACTATGGTGCTTGTTGCCCATTCCACAACGAAAAGACCCCTTCTTTTAGCGTAAGCCAAGAAAAACAGTTTTATCACTGCTTTGGTTGTGGCGTACACGGTAATGCTATCGACTTCATTATGGAGTTCGAACGTCTCGATTTTGTTGAAGCCATTGAAGAGCTTGCCTCTTTCTTAGGCCTCGATGTTCCTAGAGAGCAACGTAGCGGCGAGATATCAACAGCACCAAGAGCCAACAGCGAACAAAAACGTAACCTCTACGATTTGATGGGCGGCATCAGTAATTTTTACCGCTCTCAACTGAAAATATCAGCCAACAAACCTGCGATTGATTACCTAAAGAATCGTGGCCTTTCGGGCGAGATCGTCCAGAAGTTTGGCATTGGTTATGTGGCCGATGAGTGGGACTTAGTTCGTAAGAACTTTGGCCAACAGAAAGAAGCCCAAGACATGCTCGTAACTGGCGGCATGTTAATTGAGAACGATAAAGGTAACCGATACGACCGATTCCGTGGACGCGTAATGTTCCCGATTCGCGATCGTCGTGGCCGTGTGATTGGTTTTGGTGGTCGTGTATTAGAAGACGGTACTCCAAAATATCTCAACTCACCAGAAACGCCTATCTTCCATAAAGGTAAAGAGCTTTACGGCCTTTATGAAGTGCTGCAAGCCTACCGTGAACCGCCGCAAATACTTGTGGTTGAAGGTTACATGGATGTCGTGGCATTAGCGCAATATGGTGTTGATTACTCAGTAGCATCACTGGGCACATCGACAACCGGTGACCACGTTCAAATGCTGTTCCGCCAAACCAGCACAGTGGTTTGTTGTTACGATGGTGACCGAGCAGGTAAAGAAGCCGCGTGGCGCGCACTAGAAAATGCCCTTGAGTACCTGAAAACCGGTAACACACTCAAGTTTCTGTTCTTGCCCGACGGTGAAGACCCAGACAGCTATATTAGAGAGCATGGCAAAGCCGCTTTTGAACAACTGGTCCACAATGCGACGCCGCTTTCGACCTATTTGTTCGATAACCTGATTGAAATACACAAGTTAAACTTGGGAACAACCGAAGGGAAATCGGCACTGCGCGCACACGCTAGCGCATTGATTAACAAAATCCCTGACAGTTACTTCCAAGAGTTGCTCGAAAAATTGCTCGATGAGCGAACTGGATTTGATAACCAATTGCGACGTGCGCGTGTTCATACACAGAACCCGATACCTCAACCGCATAAAGAGCTGAAACGCACTCCAATGCGTGAAGTTATCGCTTTGCTTATCCAAAATCCGAGCTATGCTGATATGGTACCGGATTTATCAAGTGTCAAAGGCTTACAGCTGCCTGGACTAAGTTTATTCGTCGAAGTACTTGATAAATGCCATGCGCATCCCCATATCAACACAGGCCAATTATTAGAGCATTGGCGACACAATAAACATGAGGCTCTTCTGTCTCGTCTCGCGAGCTGGGAAATCCCCCTCGACGAAGACAATCAAGAAGACATATTTTTAGACTCATTGGACAATATACTTGCCCAGTGCGTTGAAAAACAAATTGAAAACCTGCAGGCCAAAGCAAGAAGCGTCGGTTTATCAGCCGAAGAAAAAAGGGAGCTACTAGCTTTAATGCTAGATCTAAAAGCGTAACCCTGTTTGATTAGTCAGCATTTAATAAATTTGTTAACATAATTGGTTTGCATTTGAGAATGCAACGTCCTTCACCAGACCTGAAGTTGGATATCATCTATGGATCAAAATCCGCAGTCACAGCTAAAATTACTTGTTATTAAAGGCAAGGAACAAGGCTATCTGACCTACGCCGAAGTAAACGACCACCTACCTGCAGAAATCGTGGATTCTGAACAGGTAGAAGACATCATTCAAATGATCAACGACATGGGTATCAAGGTAGTTGAAACTGCACCTGATGCTGATGATCTAGCACTTAATGATGACGATGCCAATATAGATGAAGATGCAGCCGAAGCTGCAGCTGCTGCGCTTTCAAGCGTAGAAAGCGAGATTGGCCGTACTACTGACCCAGTTCGTATGTACATGCGTGAAATGGGTACGGTTGAACTACTGACTCGTGAAGGCGAAATCGACATTGCGAAACGTATTGAAGATGGTATCAATACAGTTCAACTATCGGTTGCTGAGTACCCAGGCACTATTCCATACATCTTGGAACAGTTTGACCGCGTACAAGCAGAAGAGATTCGCTTAACAGACCTAATCAATGGCTTTGTTGACCCTGACGACGATGGCACAGCTGCGCCAACGGCGACTCACATCGGTTCAGAACTTGCTGAAACTGATCTGGAAGACGAAGACAAAGAAGACGCTGAAGACGACGAGGAAGAGGAAGAAGAAGATACAGGTATCGATCCTGAGCTTGCTCTTGAGAAGTTCACAGCGCTTCGTACTAGCTACCAGAACCGTCAGCTAGCGATCAACGAGTACGGCCATGAAAGCCCGAAAGCAATGCTTGCAACAACAATGATGCAAGACGTATTCAAAGAGTTCCGTCTAACACCAAAACAGTTTGATTACCTAGTAAACGAACTGCGTAACTCTATGGATCGCGTACGTACTCAAGAACGCCTAATCATGCGTCAAACGGTTGAGTACGGCAAAATGCCGAAGAAATCTTTCATTGCTCTATTTACTGGCAACGAATCTAGCGAAGCATGGTTGGATGAAGTTCTTGCTTCAGACAAGCCATACGCAGAAAAGATCAAACGTAACGAGCACGACATCCGTCGCTCTATCCAAAAACTGGATATGATCGAACGTGAAACGTCTCTTACTGTTCAAAGCATCAAAGATATCAGCCGTCGTATGTCCATCGGTGAAGCGAAAGCTCGTCGTGCGAAGAAAGAGATGGTTGAAGCGAACTTACGTCTAGTAATCTCGATTGCTAAGAAGTACACAAACCGTGGTCTACAATTCCTGGATCTAATCCAAGAAGGTAACATCGGTCTGATGAAAGCCGTAGATAAGTTTGAATACCGTCGTGGTTACAAGTTCTCTACTTACGCTACTTGGTGGATCCGTCAAGCAATCACTCGTTCGATTGCCGACCAAGCTCGTACTATCCGTATTCCGGTTCACATGATCGAAACGATCAACAAACTAAACCGTATCTCTCGTCAAATGCTACAAGAGATGGGTCGTGAACCACTTCCGGAAGAGCTAGCTGAACGCATGCAAATGCCTGAAGACAAGATCCGTAAAGTACTGAAAATCGCTAAAGAGCCAATCTCAATGGAGACACCAATCGGTGACGACGAAGATTCGCACCTAGGTGATTTCATCGAGGATACAACGCTAGAACTACCTTTAGACTCTGCAACGGCAACAAGCCTACGCGGTGCAACTAAAGACGTTCTTGCTGGCCTAACTCCTCGTGAAGCTAAAGTACTGCGTATGCGTTTCGGTATCGACATGAACACTGACCACACTCTTGAAGAAGTGGGCAAGCAGTTCGACGTAACTCGTGAACGTATCCGTCAGATCGAAGCAAAAGCACTGCGTAAACTTCGTCACCCAAGCCGCTCAGAAACTCTGCGTAGCTTCCTAGACGAGTAATCACACGCTTTAGTGTGGTTAGCTTTTAAGCATAAATTAGAAAAGGTGAGCGTTGGCTCACCTTTTTTTTATCCGTATGATTTAAGTGGCTAAGATGTAAGCGGAATTGCCCCTTATAGTGTCTAGACACCACTGAATGCTTCCCCTATAATCTATGCCCTACGGCCCCTTAGCTCAGTGGTTAGAGCGCACGACTCATAATCGTTCGGTCCCCAGTTCAAATCTGGGAGGGGCCACCAAATTAGAAAAGCCAGAACAGTTCACGCTGCTCTGGCTTTTTGCTTTTCTGATTCAGTACCAATCACACCCTGCACTTCCGAACCAAAAACGAATCGTCCCACACACAATTCCAATTGCCTCTCTGTGACTAAACATACTTTTCTTTTATAAAAAAATCGGCAATATGAGAGTACATAAATCGCTCAATAGTTCAGGGAAGACTCATGAAAGACGAAACACTCTCGATTCACTTCGGTTACGACACTGATCCAACAACCAAATCGGTTGCCACTCCAATCTACCAAACCGTCGCGTACGAATTCGATGACGCACAACACGGCGCCGACCTCTTCAACCTTGCGGTGCCAGGCAATATCTACACTCGCATAATGAACCCAACCAATGATGTGTTAGAAAAACGCATGGCCGCCTTAGAAGGAGGTATCGCAGGCTTAGTGGTAAGTGCGGGCAGTGCTGCGATCAACTATGCGATTCAGACGTTGGCGCAAATCGGTGACAACATTGTTTCAACACCTCAGCTTTACGGTGGTACTTACACCCTATTTGCTCATATGCTGCCAAACCAAGGGATCGAAGTTCGTTTTGCTAAAGACGATAAACCAGAAAGCTTAGCGGCACTGATTGACGAAAAAACCAAGGCGGTTTACTGCGAAAGTATCGGTAACCCAGCAGGTAATATTATCGACTTAGAGCGTGTTGCTGAACTTGCTCACGCACAAGGTGTACCTGTGATTGTTGATAACACGGTGGCGACGCCTGTACTGTGTAAACCTATCGATTTTGGTGCTGACATCGTGGTGCACTCACTAACTAAATACGTGGGTGGTCACGGTACAACGTTAGGTGGCGTGATTGTCGACTCAGGTAAATTCCCATGGGCACAGCACAAGGACCGCTTCCCTGTGTTTAATCAGCCAGAGCCTTCTTATCATGGCGTGGTTTATACCGAGGCCTTTGGTGAGGCTGCGTTTATTGGTCGAGCTAGAACGGTTTCCCTACGTAATACAGGTGCAGCACTGTCACCAATGAATGCTTTCATGTTGATGCAAGGTTTGGAGACGTTGTCGCTACGCATGGAGCGACACACAGAGAATGCCTTGAAAGTAGCGGAATACCTCAAGCAACACGAGAAAGTCAGTTGGGTAAGTTACGCTGGCCTGCCTGATTCAGAATTCTATCCACTCGCTGAAAAGTACATGCAAGGTAAGCCATCGGCCATTCTATCTTTTGGTTTAAAAGACGGTTATGAAGCCGGTGTTCGCTTCTATGATACACTGCAAATCTTCAAGCGCTTAGTTAACATTGGCGATGCGAAATCTCTCGCTTGTCACCCAGCTTCGACGACACACCGTCAACTAAGCGAAGCTGAACAGAAACAAGCCGGTGTATCACCGGAGATGATTCGCCTATCAGTAGGTATCGAGCACATTGACGATATCTTGGCTGACCTAGAGCAAGCACTGAGCGCTTAATGACGCTACAGCTAGCTCTAACACTGATCGTTAACTAACAGACATAAAAAGGGTTCATCGCG
>NZ_JBFRTN010000076.1:10986-55340 GCF_041474095.1 Vibrio sp. 10N.222.54.A3 | reverse complement strand
GCTTAATAATTAGCTTAATCATTAGCTTAATGAGTGTTGCTATTGCCTTAGAGAGTGGTGAATCTAAGTCATTAACTCACTCAAATCGCCCTTAAGCTTCTTGATTGAAGTAATCTAGAACCACTTCGTGGTGAGTCTTAGTCTTGAACTTGTTGAAGACATGTTCAATCTGACCTTCTTCATCAATTAGGAAGCTAATACGGTGCAGACCATCGTATACCTTACCCATGAATTTCTTCTCGCCCCAAACGCCAAACTGTTCAGCAACGCTGTGGTCTTCATCTGATAGCAGAGTGAAGTTTAGAGATTTCTTCTCAACGAAGTTTGGTAGACGTTTTACTGGGTCAACACTCACACCTAGAACAACCACGTTTAGGTCATCAAGCTGTGTTTTGATATCACGCAGGCCTTCCGCTTGCACAATACAACCTGGAGTCATTGCTTTAGGGTAAAAATAGAAAAGTACTTTTTTACCTTTGAAGTCACCAAGAGATACGATATTGCCATCTTGATCTGGAAGAGAAAAAGCAGGTGCTGGAACACCAGCCGTTAGCGTATTCATGACATTTCCTTTTTAAAGACTGTTTTTGATAAAGTTGAGCGAGCCTTGGACTGATAGGCTCTGACACAGCGAATCGAATTCTTCTTGTAGCTGCATCAAGTTACATTCTGATTGCACAGAAGCGGTAATAGAGATATGGAATTGGTCGTTGTCGAGTTGAACCTTAGATTTATTGATGGTTCGTGCACTTAACGAATCGAGGCCGATGTTTCGGTCTGCGAAGAACTGGGTAAACTGCTCAGTAAGTCCGATTTTATCGTCTGACTCAACGAACACCTCTACTGTGTAAGAGTTCTCAATAACATCATGAGTTGAGGTTCGCTTCATAATCGTAATCAAGTCGTGCTCTTGTCCAAGCAAGGGCAAGGTGGTTTCAACGCGGGTAATGTTGTTTGCCTTTCCAGACAGCAGCATGATAAGCGTAAATTCTTCGCCAAACAGGGCGATACGGCTATCAATAATGTTACAGCCTGATTGGGTGACTAAATGAACCACTTGGTTGCATACACCTGGGCGATCAGTGCCCACAGCTGTGATTACTAGATGTTGAGTCATAAAATCACGTCTCTTTATATTCCATTGATTCATGCATGTTAGCACAGTTAGCTCGTGGAATAAGCGTGCGTGCGGGGCTTTTTATGTGCGACCTTGCTTCGAACATGCAACCAATGATAAGAATATCGAGCGCGTTAAAAAATGAGATAGAGCGATGAGAGCACAGCTTACTTGTTACTGACATCCAGTGATGTGCTATCCGCTAGATTGAGTGCAGGTTACCCAAATTCTAGGTAGAACGCCGTTAGAAGTCGTTTTACCTCAAACATACGACAATATTTAATGCAGATGTTGCCGGTAAGCCACTTTAATGTCTTGTGTTTATTGATTGGCTTACAGTAACATGCAAAAAGAATAAATTAAGGGAGATAGACATGTTTTCAGGAAGTATCGTTGCGCTAGTTACGCCATTTAATACAGATGGTGAAGTGGATTTCGACAGCCTTAAAAAGTTAGTTGAGCACCATATTGCTGCAGGTAGTGATGGTCTGGTTGCGGTTGGCACAACAGGTGAGTCTTCAACACTCACTATTGAAGAGCATGTCAAAGTCGTCAACAAGATCGTTGAATTTGCTGATGGTCGTATTCCCGTTATCGCTGGTACAGGTGCAAATGCAACTCATGAATCTGTTCTATTCAGCCGTTTGTTGAATGGTTCTGGTATTGCTGGTTGCCTGAGCGTAACGCCTTACTACAACAAACCGACTCAAGAAGGTTTGTACCAACACTACAAAGCGATTGCTGAAGTCAGTGACGTTCCACAAATTCTATACAATGTTCCAGGTCGTACTGCGGTAGACTTGTTGCCAGAAACGGTTGCTCGTCTTGCTGAGATCGAAAATATCGTTGCACTGAAAGATGCGACGGGTGATCTCGACAGAATTGCAATTCACCGTGAACTTTGTGGCGAAGACTTTATCTTACTAAGTGGTGATGATTTAACAGGCCTAGAATTTGTTAAGCGTGGTGGCGATGGCGTGATCTCTGTAACGAACAATGTTGCAGCCGCTGATATGGCAACCATGTTCAAGCTAGCAAAAGAAGGTAAGTTTGAAGAAGCGGAAGCGATCAATGAGCGTTTGATGCCTCTACATAAGAATTTGTTCGTTGAGTCTAACCCTATTCCCGTAAAATGGGCGGTTCATAAAATGGGTCTGATTGCTGAAGGTGGCTTACGTCTACCGCTGACTGAACTGTCAGAGCCAGCTCAACCTGTTGTTGCTCAAGCAATGACTGAAGCGTGCATTTACTAAAACGTATGAAGTGATGCCGAAGCGAACCTTCGGCATTTAGGAGTATAAATGAAGTATTCTCACCAGCTAGTGATTGGGTCACTGGCTGTTTTCGTTCTTACAGCATGTTCTGGCAACCCGACTCAACGTCGCCAAGCCAAAGATGATTTCGAATACTTAGAAACACCTGAGTTTTCACAATGGCAATTGCCTGTAGATGCTCAGCCTCAGTTCTACCCAAATTTTGACATCCCAAGCGGTGAATTCAGTGGTGGTACTGGTCGTGAAGTGGATATTCGTCCACCGCAACAGGTTCTTGAACTGATCCCGGGTGCTCGTGCTGAGCGTCAAAACGGTGAAGTGACACTATGGCTTCTTCGCGCAGAAGAGGCAGACCGCGTGTGGCAAACGGCTGTAGATATGCTGGCTCAACGTGGTATTGGTATTCGTGAGCAATCAGAGAATGAGATTGAGACCGATTGGGTAACTTGGGTTTCTGAAGATGAAGACGTAGAGATTGGTAGTCGTTACTCTATCTCTCGCTTCCAAGCAAACAACCGTCATGGCTTCAAGATTAATCTGATTGATTGGCGTGAAGGTACTGAAGAGAAAACAGTAACGGCAACCAATAAAGAGCGTTACAACGCGTTCCTGACCAACCTAGTTATGGCTAAGTACGATGAAAACCTTCGTGCTGAAGCGGCGCTGAAAGCGCAAGAGTTGGTGAAGCGTATTCCAATTTCAATGGGTGCTGACCGTAGTGGTTTCCCTGTGATTATTGCTCGTACGCCATACAATGTATTCTGGCAGCGTCTGCCTAACTTGTTGCCTGAAATGGGCTTTGAGCTTGAAGAACGCAATCAATCTCAGGGTACGGTGAAGGCGAAGTACGCAGCACCAGATGATGAGTTCTGGGAAGAAATTGGCCTACAGCCTATCGACTTAGCGCCAGGCACTTACAACTTCCTATTTGGTGACCTTGGCAACCGTACGTCAATCAACGTAACGGATGCATCAGGTAAGCCAGTAGAAGAAGAGCTGCTTAAGTCTATGGTTCCGGTATTAGCGCATATTGCTGACCAAACCAAAGATGACAAAGAAGCGAAAGCTGAGTAGTCATTCAAGCCGTCACAAGCTGAGTTAAATCAGCCTTGTGATTAGCAAAAGCAAATAAAAAAGAGGACACACTGTGTCCTCTTTTTTATTGTATTCGTTGTCATCAGGCTACATTGGTCAATCAAAATTGGTCAATCAAGCTGATTAGCCAAAGCAAAAGGCTATGCGTCTTTATTGTCTTTGGATTCTTCTTTTTCAGCTTTCTCTTGGTTAAGTTTATCCGAGCGATTGAGCTTATCTAAATCTCGCTCAGTTTTACCACGCCCCGTCAGATCCATATTGGCTGTCTGTTTGAGCGCTGCGATGTTACCCACAACAACGCTAACTACGATGATGATGATAACCCAAGGGTTTGTAAGCCACTCCAACATAAGCGCTCCTAATGACTGATATTCGCTACGAAGCGTGCATAGATCTCGTCTAGCTGCTCCATAATAATCTCATACCCTAATACTGGCTTAGATTGGAGTTGCTTGCCAAGTAAAGTCGGAGATAACTGTGATAAACACGACTCCGATACTTTGCGATGGCTGATATGCCATGGTTCGATCGCCACACCACCCAAATCTTGGCTGTAAGGAAAGAAGAAACCAAATTGTGCAGCATGAACTGATAGCCATTGGTAAAACGATTGCTGGTGGCCAGTAAGGTATTCCCATGGTTCTAATTGCAGATGTATGCCTTCAGGTAAGTGGTTACGAGCAAAGACATCGAAGTCACAACCCCAATGATGACGACTCGCGCCGGGAAGCGCAGACCATCTCAGGATAGCCGATAGCTTTTGTTGTTCGGTCAGTTTTGAAGCATCAAGAGGTTGGCTTTCTGAATCTAATATCGGAGCTTCGCCAGAAAACTTACGGTTCCAAATCAGAGATTGCCTTTCATAGTCGCGAAAGCCACTGGCAATCTCCATTTTAAAACCAGCGAGCTGAGCAGCTTCAATCAAATTATTCAGGTCATTCTTAACCTCACTGTGGACCAAGAAGGTCTTGGTGCCGATCAGGCTAGGCTCTAGATGAGAATCTGATTGTCCGGTAAGCTGCTCTGGTGTCATAACGAGTCTCTCAATAATTGGATGCTATGAATCGCTGATGAAAGACTATTTAGCGAATAGGTTCACTAATGTTCTTTCGTACATGTCAGTTAGCTTTTCTAAATCGGCTACCTTCACGCATTCGTTAACCTTGTGAATCGTTGCATTCACAGGGCCTAGTTCAACCACTTGTCCGCCCATACGTGCAATAAAGCGACCATCAGATGTACCGCCAGTCGTTAGCAGTGCTGGTTTCACATCATTGACGTGACCCACTGCATCAACAATAGCATCAAGCAGTGAACCTGCGTCTGTTAAGAACGGGTCGCCATTGAATGTCCATCTTAGGTCGTATTCGAAATCATACTTGTCGAGTGTCGTTGTGATGCGCTCAACGATGATGTCGTTGCTTAACTCTGTACTAAAGCGTAGGTTAAACTGAACATTAAACTCACCAGGGATCACGTTTGAAGCACCAGTACCCGCACTCACATTTGGAATTTGGAAACTGGTTGGCGGGAAGTAATCATTACCTTTATCCCACTCAGTTGTTGCTAGCTCATTAATAGCAAGCAGAGAGCTGTGTACTGGGTTGTTTGCTAGGTGAGGGTAGGCAACATGACCTTGTGTGCCTTTAATCGTTAGGTCGCCAGTGATAGAGCCACGACGGCCGTTCTTCACGACATCACCCACGAACTCAGTGCTCGATGGTTCACCAACGATACACATATCGATGTTTTCACCGCGCGCCATTAATGCTTCAACAACACGTACAGTACCGTTGATGAAAGGACCTTCCTCATCTGAAGTGATCAGGAAACCAATTGAGCCTGTGTGGTCTGGGTGTTTGGCAATGAACTGCTCGACGGCAACAATCATTGAAGCCAGAGAGCCTTTCATATCAGCAGCGCCACGGCCATGTAGGAAACCGTCTACGATAGTCGGTTCGAATGGCTTAGTGTTCCACTGTTCGATTGGGCCTGCAGGTACCACATCAGTGTGACCAGCAAAAGCAAACAGAGGCGCTTCAGTACCACGACGAGCCCAGAAGTTGGTCGTATCTTCAAATACCATCACTTCGATTTCAAAACCGAGTGCTTTTAAGCGTTCAATCATCAGGTCTTGGCAGCCTGCATCTTCTGGTGTTACCGATTGACGGCTGATTAGGTCTTTTGCCAGAGCCAAAGTTGGGCTATCTGTCATCCTTGAATTCCTTGTTTAAATAAAACGTCTAGTCATTAATTTTTAGGCGCTGATTCACTGATCAACGTCCTGTTGTCTGTCTATGTAAATACAACGATCTAAGCAAAAATAGCCGCGTATTGGTCGGCTTTAAATCCGATGTGAAGCTTACCCTCAACTTTTAAGATTGGGCGCTTGATCATGGCAGGTTGTTCAACAAGCAAAGTCACCGCTTTTTCTTCTGTTAGGGTGTCTTTCTGTTCTTGAGAAAGTTGGCGATAAGTCGTACCACGTTTGTTTAGCACAAGCTCCCAACCTAGCTCAGAGCAGAAGCTTGTTACTAGCTCTTCTGTGATGCCTTGTTTGCGATAATCGTGAAATTCGAACTCGATACCTTCAGCTTCGAGCCATTTCTTTGCTTTTTTAATGGTGTCGCAATTTGGGATACCAAACATGGTGATAGTCATTATTCTTCCTTTGAGTGATTTTATTTCATTGTTATGAGTTGAATCCTATCAGGAAGCAGCAACTCAGACAAAATAGAGTGATGAATATTTCATAGAGTGAAAAAAAAGCGTAAGAAAATGTCACTATTGGAGACTTATTGATCAGCCTCAACATGTTGTCAGCGAAAAAAGAAATAATTGAGCTGCACATATATAGGAGGTGTCAATGGAGTTGAGTCCTGTTTTTGCAAGGCGGCTATATTTAGCATTGTTAGTGGAAAGCCTTGATAGGCCAAATGTGCCTAAACTCATCGAAAAAACGGGGTGGCCTCGTCGTACTATTCAAGATGTACTCAAGGCGTTACCGGGGATCGGTATCGAACTTATGTTTGTTCAAGATGGGCGACGTCATAATGATGGCTATTACCAGTTATCCGACTGGGGGCCATTTGACAGTCAATGGGTTATCCAGCGTAAAGGCGATATAGCAACAAGCCTTGGATTTAGTGCATAAGCCAGCGAAAGCTGGCTTTCTTTTGGGTGTCATAAAATCAAAGCATATCGATATGCCGCTTTAGTTGCTTACTCGCACAGGTAGGCGGTACCAAGCATAGTCACGGAAGTGCTGAAATCTTGGGGTAGGGTAAAGATGACGGTGTCTGCGCCTAGCTCAATGGCATTCGATTTAAGCTCATTCATCGCACCTTGAATCAGGGCGTCATTGGGAAAGAACAAGTAGCTGTACCAATGACCTTCGCTGCCAGTGATTTCCCCTTTATACTCACACTGCTCGATGTTAATCAGGCCGTGGTAATCCATTTGTACCTTGTCCGCTTTACTATGAGGCGTTGATGTGGGTTTGGTACACCCGAGTAACATGCCACTCATAGCCAAAGCGACTAATTCCTTTTTCATACGTTTACCCTGCTATTGCATCAAATAAATCGCGAAGCCTACCCAGCTTGCGAACAGTAGTAACCACGGCAGTTTAGTGGCGTGATTTGATGGTGTTTCAACACTTGTTTCGATCGTGTCTTCTTGGTGTTGATTAGCTTGTTGAGTCTGTTTTTCTTTCTGTACGCGCTTCTTCGCTTTATCGGCTTGGCGGCTGCGTTCTTTTTGCTGTTTCTTGTACAGTGCGATGCCTTTCTCGATACCCTGAGCAATCAGTTTAGTTTGTTCTTTGGTTTGAGCTGGCTTTTGAGTCGCTTTGGCTATCTTCAGTGCTTCCTGTTGAGATTCAACAGAGGGCGTATTAGTTTTGTTTTTCATACTGAGTTCGACAATTAAAACGGATTGGCTACTAAGATAACGCAAAGCTAGTTAAGTATGAATGATTTGCGTTAAAGTGTTGGTTTGAAAATAAGTGAAAGTGAGATTTGTGCGGTACTCCATAGAACAATACGACAAGCACGGCTTTTTGAAAGCTCCAATCTTGCTCTGGCTAGGTTGGTTGTTTCTTGCGAAAGCCTTGGTCGTTTTCATTGTTGCAGGCGCAAGCCGAGAATCGGGAACCGATATTCTTGAGATAATCTACCCAGACCATCAGATGTTTTATGTCGGGATCGCGTTGAGTGTGCCTAGTTTGCTGCTGATGTGGTTATTTGGGCTAAGATCGCCAGATAGAAAGCGCCTTAACAAAGTCGTGTCATGGGGACGTTGGGTTACCATGATGGCTATCTTGGCACAGGGCTCCCATACGATTTATTTAATCTATTTGGATAACGGATGGTTCCGTTGGTCAAATGGCATCACCCTATTGTTGCTGCTGTGGTTAGCGCTTTATCTAACCAATAGCCATGCTGCAAGGGATTGCTTTAAAGTGGTTGAGCTCGAAGACTGATTCTCATCAAAACATTTGTCCCATTCACAATTATACTTAGAAGCTAAAACTGGAAGGAATAATCTATGCTTAATGTTTCAAATGAGCAGCCTAACGTTCAAAGTGCTATTTTGCCTGAAGCTGGGCCTTTCGCGCTTTACGTTCAACTTAAAGTGAACGCTAATACTGCTAATGTACTAGCAGAAATTCAAAAGCTTCCGACTCTAATCGACGAACTAAACCAAACTCAGCCTGATGCGAACTTAACGGCATCGGTTGCGTTCTCAAAAGCTTTTTGGGATAGGTTCGAGCAAGCAGCGCCCGCTGATTTGATCGACTTCCCTGTGCTGGGTGAAGGTGATATCACAGCACCGAGCACACTGTCTGACGTTCTGATTCACTGTCATTCAAACCGACATGATCTGCACTTCTTTATCTTGCGTAAATTGCTATCTGAAGTAGCAGCTGATGTTGAAGTGGTTGATGAAACTTATGGTTATCGCTTCCTAGACTCTCGTGACATGACAGACTTTGTTGATGGCACTGAAAACCCGAAAGACGCACAACGTGCTGAAGTCGCTATTGTGCCTGAGGGTGAATTCGCTGGTGGTAGTTATGTAATGGTGCAGCGTTTTGTGCACAATCTGCCAGCTTGGAATCGCTTGAATGTGTCGGCACAAGAGAAAGTGATTGGCCGAACTAAACCTGATTCAATTGAGTTAGATGATGTTCCTGCGGCGTCTCACGTTGGCCGTGTGGATATCAAAGAAGAAGGCAAGGGGCTTAAGATTGTTCGCCACAGTCTACCTTACGGTACTGCTACGGGCGACCACGGCTTATTGTTCATTGCTTACTGTAACGTTCGTCATAACTTCGATGCGATGTTAGAGAGCATGTACGGCGCAACAGATGGCAAAACAGACCAACTGCTTCGCTTTACCAAAGCAGTGACTGGCGCTTACTACTTTGCACCTTCAACTGACATGTTGAGTGTATTAACGATTAAGTAAATCACCTCATCTGCAGCAAAGAAAGGGAGCCTCAGGGCTCCTTTTTTATTAAAGCTTTATATGAACTGGTCGATATAAGAGCAATCGTGAGTTTTATTCATCTTTTTGTAAGCGAAGGTCTATGGCTATAACTGTTAATACCAATGTCTCAGCGCTGGTGGCCCAGAGAAACCTCTCTAATGCCAATAACATGCTGAACCAATCTTTGGAGCGCTTGGCTTCAGGGAGTCGTATTAACAGCGCTAAAGACGATGCTGCAGGGCTACAAATTTCGAACCGCTTGGAAGCGCAGATGAGTGGCATTGATGTCGCTGTGCGTAATGCGAATGATGGTATATCTATCATGCAAACCGCTGAAGGCGCGATGAATGAAACCACCAATATCATGCAGCGCATGCGCGACTTGTCTCTACAAGCAAGCAACGGTTCAAATAGCCAGTCGGAAAGAACGGCGATTCAAGAAGAGATTACCGCCTTAAACGATGAGCTGAATCGTATTGCAGAGACCACTTCTTTTGGTGGCAAAAAACTTCTCAATGGTAATTTTGGTAGTACGTCATTTCAGATTGGTGGCAGTTCGGGCGAAGCCGTGCAGATTGGTTTGAAAAGTATGCGTACTGATGACATCAACATGGGAGGCTTTAGCTACGTTGCTAATGGCATGGCCAGTGATTCATGGGCAGTGAAATCAAACCAGAATGATATGACGATGTCGTTTACCGATCGTTTTGGCCAGCCTCAAGAGATCATCATTAATGCGAAAGTCGGCGATGACATTGAAGAGTTGGCGACCTACATCAATGGTCAAACGGATCTGGTCTCAGCTTCGGTTAATGATGATGGGCAGCTTCAAATCTACATGTCTGGTGAAGATACCTCTGGCACTACCTCTTTCTCTGGTTCACTCGCGAGTGAACTGTCGATGTCAGCGGGTTACTATGAGTCGGTGAATGACATCAATGTGACGGATGTAGGTGGCGCGCAGCGTGCTGTTTCTATTTTAGATACCGCGATGAAGTACGTGGATAGCCATCGCTCTGAATTAGGCGCAATGCAAAACCGCTTCGACCACGCCATTAACAACCTTGAAAATGTTCATGAAAACTTGGCGACCTCAAACAGTCGAATCAAAGATACCGACTACGCCAAAGAAACCACTCAAATGCTCAAGCAACAAATACTGCAGCAAGTGAGCACAACGATACTCGCTCAAGCCAAGCAAGCGCCGAATCTAGCTTTAACGTTATTAGGTTAATGAATTACCTACAATCTTATAAAAGCATTTCAGCTTGGCCGGTGCTTTTTGGCGAATAAAAATACAATTTCTCACTCGACTGACTTCCCGGCAACTTTAGCGATTTTCTCATCTTTTTTCGATAATTTTACGACCAGTCACGCTTTCTTCTGTTTTACCGCTATTTCTTTAAATTTGTTGTTTTTTTCCTAAAGGTTTCGCCAATCACGCCGTTATTAAAAGTAACTTAGAGATAACTACTTGGTTTTCCGAGACGTCGGAAACCGCTATACCGGAAAATCAATTGGAGAAGTCACCATGGCAGTGAATGTAAATACAAACGTTTCAGCGATGACAGCGCAACGTTACCTAAACAATGCAAACAGCGCACAACAAACATCAATGGAGCGTCTAGCTTCTGGCTCAAAAATCAACAGCGCAAAAGATGACGCTGCGGGTCTACAAATCTCGAACCGTTTGAACGTTCAAAGTCGTGGCCTTGATGTTGCTGTACGTAACGCGAACGACGGTATCTCAATTGCACAAACTGCTGAAGGTGCAATGAACGAGACGACTAACATCCTGCAACGTATGCGTGATTTGTCTCTACAATCTTCAAACGGCTCAAACTCAAAATCTGAGCGTGTAGCGATTCAAGAAGAAGTAACTGCGCTTAACAATGAACTTAACCGTATCGCAGAAACCACATCTTTCGGTGGTAACAAACTCATTAATGGCACTTACGGAACTCAGTCATTCCAAATCGGTGCGGATAACGGTGAAGCTGTAATGCTTCAACTGAAAGACATGCGCTCTGATAACGCTCAGATGGGTGGTAAGAGCTACCAAACTGAGAACGCGAAAGACAAAGACTGGAACGTTCAAGCGGGCTCTAACGACCTAAAACTGTCGTTCACTGACAACTTCGGCCAAGCACAAGAAATCGACATCAGCGCAAAAGCGGGTGATGACATCGAAGAGCTAGCGACTTACATCAACGGTCAACAAGATTCTGTTAAAGCGTCTGTTACTGAAGACGGCAAGCTACAAATGTTCACAGGCAACAACAAAGTGAGCGGCGATGTGTCTTTCTCTGGCGGTCTTGCGGGCGAGCTAGGTATTCAAGCAGCTAAAGACGTAACGGTTGATACTATCGACGTAACATCTGTTGGCGGCGCACAAGAGTCTGTAGCAGTAATCGATGCGGCCCTTAAGTATGTAGACAGTCACCGTGCTGAGCTAGGTGCTTTCCAAAACCGTTTCGACCACGCTATCAGCAACTTAGACAACATTAACGAGAACGTTAACGCATCTAAGAGCCGTATTAAAGATACCGACTTCGCGAAAGAAACGACTCAGATGACTAAGTCTCAGATCCTTTCTCAAGCTTCAAGCTCGATTCTTGCTCAAGCGAAGCAAGCACCGAACTCGGCACTTAGCCTACTAGGTTAATCGATTGAAAAGCCACGTTGACCGATAGTGTTGACGTTAGGCTTCCACAAATTAGCTCGTGGTGAGAGATGAGCGCTAAACAGACCCAGCTTCGGCTGGGTTTTTTATTGCCTGAAATTTGGAGAAGAGAGGGGAGTTGTGGTGTTGGTAGTTGATTGGAAAGCGAGATTCCCTATCACGTTCGTGCCTCACTGTAGGGAATGACGGGAGTTGGGTATTGGTGACTCTATAGCTAACTGTATAGAAGAGGTCGGTTTGAGTAACAATCACTCAGGCTTAAACCATAGTGTTTAATCGTCATCCCAGAATCGAACCGAGCGAGATGTCAGGGATCTCTGTTCGTGAGAGGCCCAAAGAAGAAGGGGATTTGTAGTTGTTAGGTATAAGGCCAAAGCGGCTGGTAATCTGGCATTAGAACTATATAGCAGGCACAAAAAACGCCACCCTTAGGTAGCGTTTTAATTAAAGCAGATAAGTAATCGAGATTACTTAGTTACTTTAAGAACTGGAGTTTCGCCAACAGTTACAGAACCAGAAAGCTTGTTCAGCTCTTTGATTTCGTCCATGTTAGAGATAACAACTGGAGTAAGCGTAGATTTTGCTTTCTCTTCTAGAAGCGCTAGGTCGAAAGTGATGATAGTGTCACCAGCTTTAACAGATTGACCTTCTTCAGCTACACGAGTGAAGCCTTCGCCTTTAAGTTCAACAGTATCGATACCGAAGTGAACGAAAAGCTCAACACCGTCGTCAGACTCGATAGAGAATGCGTGGTTAGTTTCGAAGATCTTACCGATAGTACCGTTAACTGGAGCTACCATTTTGTCGCCAGCTGGTTTGATCGCGATGCCGTCACCAACGATTTTTTCAGCGAAAACTACATCTGGCACATCTTCGATGTTTACGATTTCACCAGAAAGAGGTGCGATGATTTCGATTGCACCAGCATCAGCGCTGTCATCAGATACAAGCTTTTTCAGTTTGTCAAACAGACCCATTGTGTCATGCTCCTAACGTTTAGTTTTATTCTGTAGAATATACTATACCAATCTAACAAATTAGACGACTATTTTTAGCCGTCTAACGTTATTAAGCGATTGGCGATTACTGAGTTTTCTCAGCGATGAACTTTTCTACGCAAGCTTCAATTTCAGCAGCTGTTGGTAGAGATAGTGCTTCGTCAGCCATAGCTTTAACTTCAGCGAAGTTAGAGTTACGGATTACTTTCTTAACTTTAGGGATAGAGATACCGCTCATAGAGAACTCATCTAGACCCATACCAAGAAGAAGTAGCGTTGCACGCTCATCACCAGCAAGCTCACCACACATACCAGTCCACTTACCTTCAGCGTGTGATGCGTCGATCACTTGCTTGATTACTGTAAGAACAGCAGGAGATAGTGGGTTGTATAGGTGAGAAATCATTTCGTTACCACGGTCTACCGCAAGAGTGTATTGCGTTAGGTCGTTAGTACCGATAGAGAAGAAAGATACTTCTTTCGCTAGGTGGTGTGCGATTGCAGCAGCTGCTGGAGTCTCAACCATTACGCCGATTTCGATTTCTTCATCGAAAGCTAGGCCTTCAGCGCGAAGTTCAACTTTGTACTCTTCGATTGCTTTTTTCAGTTCACGGATCTCTTCAACAGAAATGATCATTGGGAACATGATACGTAGTTTACCGTGTGCAGATGCACGTAGGATGCCACGTAGTTGGTCACGTAGGATTTCACGACGATCCAAGCTGATACGTACTGCACGCCAGCCTAGGAACGGGTTCATCTCTTGTGGAAGGTCCATGTATGGTAGGTCTTTGTCGCCACCGATATCCATAGTACGGATAATCACTGATTCGCCTTCCATTGCTTCTGCTACTTCTTTGTAAGCAACGTATTGCTCTTCTTCAGTAGGAAGCGCGTCACGGTCCATAAATAGGAATTCAGTACGGTACAGACCAACGCCTTCACCGCCGTTACGCAGGATACCGTCACAGTCTTTTACTGTACCGATGTTGCCACAAACTTCTACACGGTGACCGTCTAGAGTTTCAGCGTGTAAATCTTTTAGTTTTGCTAGTTCAGCCGCTTCTGCTTCGAAATCTGCTTTGATTTTCTTAGCTTCTGCTAGTTCAGCTTCAGAAGGGTTGATGATGATCTTGTTGTTCATCGCGTCTAGCACAAGCATGTCGCCGTTCTTAACTTGCTTAGTGATATCGTTAGTACCAACGATAGCTGGAAGCTCAAGAGAACGTGCCATGATTGAAGTATGAGATGTACGACCGCCGATGTCACAAGCGAAACCAAGAACGTAGTCTAGGTTGATTTGTGCAGTTTCAGATGGCGTTAGGTCGTAAGCTACTAGGATAACTTCTTCATTGATATCTGCTAGAGATACAATGTTGATGCCTAGAGCATTTTTAACGAAACGAGTACCGATATCACGGATATCAGTTGCACGTTCTTTTAGGTACTCATCATCAAGAGACTCTAGTGCAACAGCTTGCTCTTCGATCACAGTGTGGATCGCGTTGTCTGCGTGCATCTTGTCTTTCTTGATGAGTGCTAAAATCTCTTCTTCTAGCTCTTCATCTTCAAGCAGCATGATGTGGCCTTCAAAGATTGCTTCTTTTTCTTCGCCAAAAGTTTCAAGTGCTTTTTGCTTAACAACTTCAAGCTGTTGAGAAGATTTGTTACGAGCGTCAAAGAAACGCTGTACTTCTGCTTCAACTTGGTCGTCAGAGATAGATTGAGTGTTTAGGACAATTTCATCTTCTTGAAGTAGTAGTGCTTTACCGAAAGCAATACCGGGAGATGCTAGGATGCCTGAAATCATAGCCTTACCTTAGTTGTTCAACTGTAAACGGGAGAGTGTGTGACTTTAAGTCGTCGACTAATGTCGCGCTTATTCCTATCTATTTCGAACAAAGCCACTTTGCTATGCAAAATGGCTTTGAAAGAAGGAGACCGTATTAGTGTAGTTGATCCATAAGAGCAACTAGGTGGTCTACTGCTTGCTGAGCTTGAGGACCTTCAGCTGAAATAGTAACGTTAGTACCTTTTACTAGGCCTAAAGTTTGTAGTTTGAACAGGCTTTTCGCGCTAGCGCTTTTGCCGTTAGAAGTCACTGTGATGTCAGCGTCGAAAGATTTTGCTTCTTTAACGAACTGTGCAGCTGGACGAGTGTGAAGACCGTTTTCTGCTGTGATTTCTACTTGCTTCTCGTACATTTTATATACCCCAATTAATTTATTTTTTGTAAGTTTGTAACCAGATTAGCTTAACTGCTTTAGCCCAAATGCGCTAGAGGCTAGTACGCCATGTTCGTGTTAGAACTTAGACTGGTTATAAATTTTTATCCAGCCATGGTCGTCTTTTGCTGAGTACTCATGACTTTCAGAATTTGTTTATTGCTTCTTTTATTTTGAAGCGAAAAATAAAACAGACCTGATATTACCAAAGGTGGGGCAGGGATCAACAAAAAAGCCCCTAAACGGGGCTTTTTTGGACGAAAAATTGATTTGACCACATATTATTGTTGGTTCTCTTTTTCCGTAAAGATGCCAGCAAATAGGGCTGTGCTTAGGTAACGCTCACCAGAGCTTGGTAGTACAGTAACGATAGTTTTTCCTGCAAATTCAGGTAGTTCGGCGATTCTGTTTGCTGCTACAACTGCCGCGCCAGATGAGATGCCTGCAAGAATACCTTCTTCTTTCATTAGGCGTTGAGCCATCTCAATCGCTTCTTCAGAAGTTACCGATTCAACACGGTCAATAATCTCTAAATCTAGGTTTCCAGGGATGAAACCTGCACCGATACCTTGAATTTTGTGTGGAGCTGGTTTGATTTCTTCACCTGCAAGTGCCTGTGCAATCACTGGAGACTCTGCTGGTTCAACCGCTACTGAAGTGATCGCTTTGCCTTTTTCACCTTTAATGTAACGACTTGTACCTGTGATAGTACCGCCCGTACCAACACCCGCTACAAACACGTCGATTTCGCCGTCTGTTGCTTCCCAAATTTCAGGACCAGTCGTTTGCTCGTGAATTTGTGGGTTGGCTGGGTTATTGAACTGTTGAAGTAGTAGGTACTTGTCTGGGTCTGAAGCAACAATCTCTTCTGCTTTAGCAATCGCACCGTTCATACCTTTTGGTGCTTCAGTCAGCACTAGGTTTGCGCCAAGCGCTTTAAGCAGCTTACGACGTTCTAGGCTCATTGATTCAGGCATAGTTAGCGTTAGTTTGTAACCGCGTGCTGCTGCTACGAATGCAAGTGCAACACCTGTGTTACCACTGGTAGGTTCAACAAGCTCGATACCTGGCTTAAGCGTACCCGCTTTTTCTGCTTCCCAGATCATGTTTGAACCGATACGACATTTAACACTGAAGCTTGGGTTACGAGCTTCGATCTTAGCTAGGACGTTACCTTTGCTTACTTTGTTAAGGCGGACTAGAGGTGTGTTACCAATCGTTAGGGTGTTGTCTTCGTAGATCTTGCTCATGCGATATTCCTTCATTTAATGACAGAACTAAACGTAGTATATCAATCACTTTACCGTCTAGTGTCTTACGATGTTTATTCAGCTTGAATTTAGATTAAACAAGTTGAAAAAAAGGTAAAAGGATTAAAAAGTTATATCATATAGATATGTAGCAGAATTCACGCCTATCTTTATTGAAATCAGAACTTCAAAAAGATAGGCGAAACTAGGAAGTATAGGCGGGGTAATAGACGAGAATTATAGACGAGAACGCAGAGCTTGGTCTTTAAACTCAGCAACCCACATTGCCGTCGCGCCGCAAACGGCAACGGGCATTACGATCAGGTTTAGAATTGGAATTGTGGTGAACAAAGAAACAAGCGCGCCAAAGCTGTAGCTCTTGCCTTGTTTTTGTTTCAAATTGTTTCTCATGTCATCAAATTTGATTTTATGGTTATCGAACGGGTAGTCGGCGTATTGAATCGCTAACATCCATGCTGTGAAAATGAACCATAAAAACGGAGCAACGGTTTGCCCTAGTGCTGGAATTAACAAAAGTAGGAATAAACCGATCGCTTTTGGCAGAATGTAGACAAGCTTGCGCCATTCTCTCGCTAATATACGTGGGGTATCTTTGAGGACATCAAGTAAACCATCGTCATTAACTTTTTTACCGCTCAACAACTCTTCAACTTTTTCCGCGAGTAAACCGTTGAACGGTGCGGCAATGAAGTTAGCGAGCGTGCTAAAGAAATACGAGAATGTGGCCAAGACGGTTAACACAAGTAATGGCCATAAAATGTATGACAACCACGACAAGAAACTTGGCAATGCACCAATCCAACCTTCAATCCAAGTGTTTAGGTTGGAGAAGATATAAAACAAGGCACCACCAACGAGTAACACGTTCGCGATAAGTGGCATTAGTACAAACTTACGAATGCTCGGTGATAAAGCGATTTTTATTCCGAAAATAAAATAGCCAAAGCCGGAGCGGGGAACAGATTCAATAGTCATATTTAAATTAGGTCACATGTGAATTTGGTTAAATAGCAAACATGTCTAGTGTACTCGACCGAAATTAAGAAAAAAAGCGTGGTGAAAATCACACCATGTAAGGAACTAATTGTATTAAGTTGTTCTAAAACAGTGGCTACTTTTGATAGAGTAGTGAGATTAGCCAAATTAACCCAACTTAGTGACAGCGTGTTTATAGCTAGTTGACTAAGAAAGCTGAGAGCGAAAAATGCAGGAATTGCGATTTGTACTCATTATTGTTGGCGCATTAGCTATCGCCGCATTATTGTTCCATGGTCTATGGACGAGTAAAAAAGAAGGGAAAGCAAAGTTTGGAGATAAGCCTCTCGGTAAGCTTGATAACGACAGCTTAGATGAAGCAGAAACTATTCCAAACCGTTCATTCGCCCCAGAAGATGATTTTGAGATAATCCGAAAAGAACGTAAAGAGCCGGATTTTGCTGTTTCACCCTCTGATACTGATCCGCTGATCGACTCAGATCCGCTAACAGCGCCACAAGCGAAAGAAGCTTACGAAGATGATATCGAATTAAATGATCTTCCTTCTTTCAGCGTAGAAGACCCAATTAAGGTTGAAAGTGAACCTGAAGTGATTGAGGAAGAGAAGGACGTTGAGCCTGAAGTTCCAAGCTTTGAGTTGACTGACGAGCAAAAAGAAAACCATGCCGGCTTTAAAGTGCAGTACGGTTCGTTTGAAGAGCCTTCTGAAACAGTTGATGAGCCAGTCGTTCCAAACGAAACGCTTACTCAAAGAGAGCCCGTTGTTGCGAAAGAAGTCGTGACTCCGCAAAGTGCGACTGTTGAAGAAGCAAAACCAGATGAAGAACTTGGTTTAGAAGTGATCGTTCTTAATGTTCACTGTGCTGGAGAGATCCCATTCGTTGGGACTGAACTTTTCCGCAGCATGGAGAACAACGGTTTAACTTATGGTGAGATGTCTATTTACCACTGCTTTGCACAATCTACAGATGCACCAAAGGTTATTTTCAGCGTTGCAAACATGATGCAGCCAGGAACGCTAGAACATGATGATCCTGCTGACTTCACGACTAAAGGTATTTCGTTCTTTATGACGTTGCCTTGTTATGGTCAAGCTGATCAAAACTTCAATGTGATGCTGAGTGCGGCGCAGAAAATTGCTGACGATATGGGCGGAAACGTGTTGGATGAGTCACGCAACTTAATGACACCAAACCGTTTATCTGACTACCGCAAGCAAATCAGAGACTTTATGACGGCATCGAATGCCTAGCCGTATTGTTTAGCCTTGTAAATAATCTATATTTATAGAAAAGGGCTCCTAAGGGAGCCCTTTTTGATATTTCAATCACGATAGAGAATGATATGAAAGAATCGATTCAAGTTACCTTAGAGCAGTTAAGAGAAACTCTGCATTATCACGCCGTTCGTTATTACGTAGAAGATAGCCCTGAGATCCCTGATGTCGAGTACGATCGATTAATGCAGCAATTGCTAAAGATCGAAGAAGAGAACCCGGAATTAGTGACGGTAGATTCTCCGAGCCAACGTGTTGGTGGTCAGCCTCTCGATGGTTTCACTCAAGTGACTCATGAGATCCCAATGCTTTCTCTGGACAATGCTTTCTCTGATGAAGATTTGGATGCGTTCAATAAGCGAATGTCTGATAGAGCGCCAACCGCTAACCTCAAGACTTTCTGTTGTGAACCTAAGCTTGATGGCCTTGCAGTTAGCCTACTCTATGTGAATGGTATTTTAGTTCAGGCTGCGACACGTGGTGACGGTGCGACGGGTGAAAACATCACTGAAAACGTGCGTACGATCAGCTCTATCCCACTTAAGTTACAAGGTGAAGGCTGGCCGCAGCGTATTGAAGTTCGTGGCGAAGTGTTTATGCCAAAAGCGGGTTTCGATAAGTTGAATGAGATGGCGTTGAAGAAAGGCGAGAAAGTATTTGTTAACCCACGTAATGCCGCCGCAGGTAGCCTGCGTCAGCTTGATTCTCGTATTACTGCGAAACGTCCGCTAGCTTTCTACGCATACAGTGTCGGTGTTGTACAAGGCGCTGAGCTATCAAATAGTCACTACCAACGCTTTTTACAGCTTAAAGGTTGGGGCTTACCTATGTGCCCCGAGACTAAGCAACTGAGCTCTCTCGAAGACGTGAAAGCCTATTACCAAGATATTATGACTCGTCGTGATGCTCTGGCTTACGAGATTGATGGCGTTGTTATCAAAGTCGACGATATCGCGGCTCAAGAAGTACTTGGCTTTGTTGCACGAGCGCCACGTTGGGCAATTGCTTATAAGTTCCCAGCTCAAGAAGAGATTACCCTGCTCAATGACGTTGAGTTTCAGGTGGGCCGTACTGGCGCGATTACGCCGGTTGCTAAACTAGAACCTATCTTCGTAGGCGGCGTGACGGTGAGTAATGCCACCCTTCACAATGCCGATGAGATTGCGCGTTTAGGCGTGAAGGTAGGCGACAGCGTTATTATTCGCCGTGCAGGTGATGTTATTCCGCAAATTGTGGCTGTTGTACTAGATCGTCGCCCTGAAACGGCTAGAGACATTGTTTTCCCTGATGCTTGCCCTGTATGTAGCTCTACGGTTGAGCGTGTCGAGGGGGAAGCTGTAGCGCGTTGTACTGGCGGTCTAGTGTGTCAGGCACAGCGTAAAGAAGCGCTTAAGCACTTTGTGTCGAGAAAGGCGTTGGATGTCGACGGCCTTGGCGTAAAAGTGATAGAGCAGCTTGTGGACCGTGAAATGGTAGAAACGCCTGCTGACTTATTTAAGCTTAGTGCTGGCGTGATTACTGTTCTTGATCGTATGGGGCCTAAATCAGCACAAAACGTGGTGAGTGCGCTGAATAAAGCTAAAGACACGACATTAGCGCGTTTCCTCTATTCACTCGGTATTCGTGAAGTCGGTGAAGCGACAGCGATGAACCTAGCGCAACACTTTAAGACGTTGGAACTGGTTCAGGCAGCCACTCATGAACAATTAGTTGAAGTGTCAGATATTGGTGACATCGTTGCTAGCCATATCACCAGTTTCTTCTCACAAGAGAAAAACAGAGCGGTCGTCGATCAGCTGATAGAGCTAGGTGTGAATTGGCCAATCATCGAAGAAGCTGCCGATGACCAAGAATTACCATTAGAAGGTAAAGTCGTTGTGTTAACAGGTTCATTGTCGCAATTAGGTCGAAGTGAAGCGAAAGCGGCGTTACAAGCATTAGGTGCGAAAGTGACGGGTAGCGTATCGAAGAAAACTGATATCTTATTTGCTGGTGAAGCTGCGGGTTCTAAACTAACTAAAGCACAAGATTTAGGAATCGAAATAAGAACCGAAGAAGATCTAATTGCCCTTATATCGTAAGTAAATTCAGATAAAAAAAGCTCAAAGGCACTCCTTTCAAGGGAGTGCCTTTTTTGTTTCTGATATAAAAATGAGGGCTTTTTAATTGTTGAGAATTTTGTTCCTATACGAACTCTAAAATCAGGACAGTGACGCTGCTCAACATTAATGAAATACCATTGTAGTTGTATCAAAAATGCGAGTCACTTCTATTTTTATAAGAGCGCGCTCCATTCAAGTGTTTGATATTTATTATTTTTATTGTTTTTGGTTGTGAGCTTTACGATTTATCGATCTGGATCACTAAGTGCCTACTAAATTTGCACCAACTCATATTTTTTTAGATGAAAATTAAGTTCTCATTGATCTTTTTGAGGGCGAAGTTAGTCTTAATGCCATGGATGCACACGATGTGTATAACCAGAAAGGAAATAGAGAATTCAGAGTTTAGGGTTCTCAAACAAGAAAAGGTATTTCTCTCTACGGCGGCCAACTTTAGGCGGGGAATATTCAAACAGCTATATCCATTTTTAGGAGTTTTATTCCATGGAAAACAAAATTTTCAAACGTACTCTACTAGGTGCATCTGTTGCACTTTTATCGACAGGCGTAATGGCGAAAGAAGTTGGTATCAACTCTGACTTCAACGTTGACGTTTACGGTGTTGCAGCTATCTCTCTAGTGAACTACAACACAACTGACAACAATGACTCTAGCTCTGGTTACGCAGTAGAGAACGAATCTCGTATCGGCTTCCGTGCTCACAAAGATATGTTTGAAGACGTTACTATCACAATGCAGATCGAATCTGGCTACGTAGATAGCACAGACTGGTCTCACGGTGGCGTTTCAGGTGGTGTTCTAGGTTTCCGTGATACGTTCGTTGGTGCTTCTGGCTCTTGGGGTAACCTTCGTGTGGGTCGTGTTCTTACACCACTATACGAAATCGTCGACTGGCCATTCTCTAACCCTGGTTTAGGTTCTGTATTCGATTGGGGCGGCATCAACGGTCACTACGATCGTCAATCTAACCAAGTACGTTACGATTCAGCTAAATTTGGTGGTTTCTCTTTTGCAGCTTCTGTTGGTCGTGATGATAACGACAACGGTGGCGGTGCAGCGACTCGTGATGCAAACTTTGTTGGTGCAAGTGCTAAGTACAGCTTCGAAAAAGTAACATTCATGGGTGCGGTTGAATCTGGTACTCGTGTAGTAGCGGAGACTGGTGGTGAGTATGTTGTAGCTCAAGAAGACATTAAAGATGCAAACGGCAACGTAACTACGCCTAAAGGTGAAATTTACCTAACTGATACTGTAGCTGGTTACGATGACGATACATTCGCATACATCGTAGGTTTTGAAGCTAGTCTACCAGCTGGTTTCGGTATCGCAGCAGCATATAAAGGCGAAGAGCTAGATAACGGAATCCGTAAAGTGACTCAAGATTCTTACTCAATCATTGGTCAATACTGGAATGGTCCAATCGGTTTCAAACTAGGTTACGCAGCTAACCTTGAGTCTGAAACAAATGGTTCTAAAGATGCTAACTCAGACAGCAACACTATTTCTGGTCAGCTAATGGCTGTTCATAACGGTTTCGTACCTTACCTACGTGTAGCGGGTCGTACTGTTGGTGACGCTGATACAGATATCGTAACTCGCGTTGGTCTTGAGTACGGTTTCTAAGCTAGAATTATCAGCTTAAACAGTTAGATAAAATCAAAACGCTGGTAAATTTTTTTGCCAGCGTTTTTCCATAGTGAACATAAGGAATTAGTCATAATGAATAAAGTTAGTGTAGTTGTATTATCATTATTTTTGGGAGCTTGTAGTTCACTCGATTCACAAAGTAATTTTGCAGACTCAGTTGCAGATGTACAGCCAAAAGGTGGTTACATTCAAGTGACTGGACAATCTTATGTAGCGGAAAGTAAAGCGAACGTCGGTGCTGATATCCTGAAATCGTCACTTTACTTTACATACAACAAAGAAGTAACACAGAACTCGGCTCCAGAATCTTCAATTATCATGGATGTGAGTTACTTCCAGAGCTATAAAGAATACGAAACCGTAAGCTTTTTTGGAAAGACGATAGACCTTGAAGAGAGACAGGTTCCAAGAGAGAGCTGCAGCGAACACTGCACAAAGACTCAATATATTGAATTTCCATTGAGCGAAGCTGACATTCAGCAAGCAAGAGAAAAGAACTTAGAATTTACACTTGATGGACAAAACTCAGTAATGAGTACAACTTTCATTGTGCCGAAAGCGTATATCGACACAATCTATAATGGCGCAAATAATCATACAGCTATCGCTGTTGCTCCAGTAGCGGTGCCTGTTGCGGCTGTAGTTGCTGAAGAACCAAAAGCATCACAAGCACAAGAGATGGTGAATTACTGGTATGGTGAAGCAACCAAAGAAGAGCAATCTGCAGTAACAGATTGGGCATTCAAGAACCGTAAGAACGCTAACCCAGCATTACTAGAAGGCTCAAAAGAGATCGAAATGGTTTCATACTGGTTCAATAAGCTAGACAGTGAAGAAAAATCTCAAACTATGATTTGGTTGTTAGAACAAGAGTAAGTTTCTAACGTTACACCCTAGCTATGTTTTTCAGCCGCAGTATTGTATAACAGCAGTACTGCGGTTTTTCATTTTAGGCTTACAGGTAAGATTGTGAATATTGGTGAAGTAGCGAAGCGTGTTGGTACAACAGCGAAATCCATTCGTTTTTACGAAAGTAAAGGCATGATGAGCCCACCGCACCGATCAGAAAATGGTTACAGGCAATATGGCGAGATTCATATCGAACAGTTAGAGTTCGTTTTGAGAGCTAAAATGGTTGGTTTCACTCTCGATGAGTGTAAGTCACTGGTTGAGTTGGCAATGAATCCCAACAGACAAAGCTACGAAGTAAAGAAGAAGGCTACTCAGAAGTTAGATGAAATAGAGTTGAAGCTTGCGGAGTTAAACAAGATGAAGGTGCAGCTACAATCTTGGGTACATGACTGCCCTGGAGATACTTCAACGGAATGTCCTATCTTGAATAATCTATCTGGCCGCAGTTAGGTTATTCCAGTTCTAAATGATCGTCAGGCAGCAATTTCATTACTAGCCTGACTTTAATCACCTATCACAGCACCTATCACAGCACCTTTCCGCCGTAATGTTTACAGATCAACAGTGGTACATGAGTGACTGCGTTACCATCTGAACACTTAACTATAGGCCCCATGTTTCCGTTACCAGGAGACTGACTGCTCGCTAGAGCGTTTCCAAATGACAAGCTGAAAATAGCCGTTAGAATTATTAAAAAATGTCTCATACAAACTCCATTAGGTTTATCTCTAATTGAGATAATTGAAAGTATGGACAAGGAAAAGAAAATTTCAAAAATTGGACGGACTTAACATTTTTAATAATTATAAATAAGCGAGAGTAAGGTTAACTATTCATATATATATTGGGTAAGAAATCTGGCTTTCTTATACCTTTTTAGCTCAATCAAACTTTTTAGCTTTACGAAATAAGAACTTATTTTTTTTTCAATTCAATCTATCGCAATGATAATTCGAATATTATTAAGGTTCAAAAATAGAAAAAGCCTGCATTTATTGAAAATGCAGGCTATATATAGCACTCGATTATAAAGGTTCTATTATTAGAACTATTCCGTCTAAAGCGACAATCTTAATTTCGGTGCCAGATGGAATATCTTGACTCGCCTTTGCAGACCAAGAAGAGTCACCGAACTTGATTCGACAGCTACCTTTCTTTACGTCTTCACTTAGAATAACGGTTTGACCTACCAGTTGCTTTTCTCTTTGGTTTAACTCTCGCCCTGCATCCGACTGCTTGTCATTAGACAGTTGTCTTCTCCACCACAACCAAGTGGTAATAAGAGAGAAGCTAGCAAAGGACAGCCATTGCATCTGCCAACCAATTGGTAGAGCACCCAAAAGTGCACCGACCAACATGGCAGATATGCCTATCCATAAAAAGTAACCAGCGGTTCCAACCAGTTCAAGTGCAAGCAGTGCTAGACCAAATGCTAGCCAGTGCCAGTGATTTACTTGTTCTAGTAATTCGACCATAAGTTAGTCCTTACTACCTTTGTCATTCTTATGCGCAAACATCTCTGCAATACCCGCGACAGAACCCATTAGGCCTGTTGCTTCAAGTGGTAGCATGATGATCTTGCCATTTTCAGCTTGGCCAATTGATTTCAGTGCGTCGGTGTAGCCTTGTGCTATAAAGTAGTTTACGGCTTGCATGTCACCTTGAGCAATCGCCGTTGATACCATTTCTGTTGCTTTCGCTTCTGCTTCTGCAGCACGTTCACGAGCTTCGGCTTGAAGTATCGCGGCCTGTTTTTCACCTTCAGCTTTCAGGATCTCAGACTGCTTGTGACCTTCCGCTTTTAGGATCTCTGCTTGTCTTACGCCTTCTGCCTCTAGAATATCAGCACGTTTGTTTCGTTCTGCCTTCATCTGAGCATTCATCGCAGCGGTAAGGTCGGCTGGTGGCTGTACGTCTTTAATTTCGATACGGGTGACTTTTACGCCCCAAGGGTTTGTCGCTTCATCAACGATGTTCAGTAGCTTGGTATTGATCATGTCACGCTGGCTCAGCATCTCATCCAGTTCCATCGAGCCAAGCACAGTACGGATATTGGTGAGGGTTAAGTTACGGATCGCATGTTCAAGGTCATTCACTTCATAAGCTGCCTTAGGCGCGTCGATAACTTGAACAAAACAAACCGCATCGATAACCACATTTGCATTATCTTTGGAGATGACTTCTTGTGCTGGGATGTCGAGAACACGCTCCATCATGCTGATGCGCTGTCCAACTTTATCAATAAATGGAATGATTAAGTTAAGGCCCGGTTTAAGGGTGTGTGTGTATCGCCCGAAGCGTTCAACGGTCCAGTTGTTGCCTTGTGGAACGGTTTTTACGCCAGCGAAGATAAATAACAGTGCGACGGCAGTAAAGACGCCGATAGTAATCAAGGTATCAATAGGCATACAAAATCCTTTGCAAGTTTGAGTTTTTGATAGTTCAGTATTGATACTGGCTCATATTTAAATTCTGAGCAAATTTATAAACGAGAAATGGGCCATAAAGCATTGATTTTATGGCCCATTTTACATTCTATTATGCGATAAACTAATTGATTGAATTGTCAATTTTCGATGTTTAATCTACGGCTTTTTAGGTTTAACTAGTAAAGCAGAGAGTACAGTTGTCGACGGTACTTACTGGCAACTGGGTTACCTTGTCCAATCGCACTCAAGATGTCCATGAACTCTTTCTTCATGTCACCATCGAGAGCATTAAGATCTTTGGCTAGGAAAGACCATAATAGATCCATAGCTTCTTCACTGCGGTTCACTTGGTGATATTGCAATGCTAATTCAGATGCTGTTTTAGCGTCGCTCGGATTTTGCTGAAGAGCGGCTTCTAATGCTTGTATTTCAGGGCTGTCTGCTGCTTGTTTATGAAGTTCAAGCTTTGCAACTAAGCCTTTGTAGTAGTTGTCTTGGTACTCAAGAGGGATAGTTGCTAGCTGAGTTTCAGCAAGGTCAAATTGTTGTGTTTCTAACAAACACTCTGCGATCGCCAGTTTTACTTCACCTTTATTCGTCAGCTCTGCTGGAAGTTGCTGCATTGCTGCTAGTGCCTGTGTGTGCTCGCCAGCTTGCATTTGCTCAAGAGCCTGACGCAAAGCAAGTTCATCTTGGCTAGGAAGGTGTTTGCTGAGCATATCGACAATAGCTTCTATGCTTTGAGGGCCACCGAGCCCATCGACTGGCTGACCATTAACAAACAGTGCAATAGTGGGCAGTGCTTGAACACCAAACTGGCTAGCAATAGCTTGCTCTTGTTCGCAATTGAGCAGGGCTAAGGTGAAGGCACCGTTGTATTGCTGAGTTAAAGTTTGCAGTTCAGGAATGACTTGGGCGCTCTCTTGGCTCATTGGTGCCCAAAAATGGATGAGTACAGGGGTCTGCATCGAACCTTCTAATACTTGACGAAAGTTCTGCTCATTAAGTTCAACAATATGCGGAGATTGCATTTACGTTCCTTGAGGTTTGTTTTGTGGATACGTTGCAAATATGGGGGGGGTAGTCGGTAACTTCAAGATCTAACTCGGTTATCTCGGATAAAAAGAACCAAAAATAGAAAAACGCTATGCTTCGATGTTGATAGAGTTGTTATCTCAACATGGAAGGCATAGCGTTATCATCGAGGTAGTCAGTGAGGCGTTGCGTGAGATACTCAAAACAGTATAAACAGCGTAATTGCCAGACCCACACCTACCCAATTAAGGCGGTTTAAAGTCATGAGATTTCCAGAGTAGAACCATCAATTGGGAATAACTGATGGGATAGGATAATCATGACATCTTATTGTTACGGAAAAATTACATCGTTACATTAAAGTTTGCGACTCTGCATTCAAAGTTAGTAATTTATGCAGCTTTTCTCAAAATAGGGTCTAGCAAGCGACTCGGTAGAATCCTTTTCAATACCGCGAACACTTTAGTCGGGGTCGTAACTCGGTATCTTAGCTTGGGTTTGTCGGCGGTGAGAGCATGGAATACCGGCTCAATACAACTTTCTGGAGGCAGGACAAAAGCGTTATTCGATGATTCTTTTTCGAGTCGATCTTTTTGTTGTTGGTAAGCGTCTTGGTGGGCGCTGCCAGAAATGTTGATCCATTTATTGAACGCTTTCAAGGCATTGGTTCTAAATTGAGTCTCAATTGGCCCTGGTTGCAGTAATGAGATCTGTATACCGCTGCCATGCAGTTCTAATCGTAAGGTATCTGTCCAACCCTCAATCGCGAATTTAGAAGCATTATAAGCACCACGATACTTCATGGCTGCAAAACCTAATACGGAACTGTTTTGTACGATTCGACCTTCGCCACGCTCGCGCATGTGCGGAAGGATCTGACAGACGAGATGATGCCAACCAAAGAAGTTGGTTTCGAATTGTTCTCTGAGTCCTTGGGTCGGTAAGTCTTCTAGTGCCCCTGCTTGACCGTAAGCACCGTTATTGAATAATCCATACAATCCATTAGGTGCGAGATCAATAGCAAGCTTGGCGCCATGCTCAATACTTTCTTGGTTGGAAAGATCTAATTGAATACAGGTGAGGCCTTCATCTTGAAGGCGTTGAACATCTTGTGGATCACGACAAGATGCAATGACATGAAAACCACGCTTTTGAAGTGCATGAGCACATGTATAGCCAATACCTGTTGAGCAACCGGTAATCAGAATCGACTTGTTCACACTTAATCCTTTATTAGAGTCTCTATCGCTCTAGGGTAAAGAATTAGTCTTGATGTTGTAACAAGTTTTTTAGTGCTGGCTCGATTCTTGAGTAACTAAAGATGAATCCCATCTCAGTGAGTTTCTTCGGCTTGGAGCGAATGCTGTCAAATAGCAAACAAGATGATTCCCCCATGAGAATCGACATTGCCCATTTCGGCGTGAATAAGAAATGCGGTCGGCCTAATTGTTTCGCTAACGTGCTGCTGAACAGTTTGTTGGTCACAGGGTGAGGGGCACACATATTGAATTCCCCTTGAGCGTGGGGGAGTGACAACAAGTGATTGATGGCTCTCACCATATCGAGAATGTGAATCCATGGCATGTACTGCTCACCTGAACCTATTGGACCACCGACGCCGAGTTTATAAGGCAATAGCATCTTCTTGAGTGCGCCGCCATTCTCGCCAAGTACAACCCCTGTTCGCAGTAGTATCACGCGTGTGCTTTCTGATTGTGCTCTCTTGGCTATCTCTTCCCAGTGGGCACAGACTTTATGAGGAAAGCTTTCATCTTCTACTTGCAGTGACTCGTCAAACGGGTGCTGCTGTTGATCGCCATAGTAACCCACGGCTGAACCGCTAATAAAAGCGTGTGGCGGGTTGCTACTGGCATGAATTAATTCGACCAGCTTTTCAGTGATGTGCCAGCGGCTGTTACAGATCCTCTCTTTTTGTTCTGCACTCCAACGCTTATCGGCAATCGGCTCACCCGCGAGGTTGACCACCACATCAAAGTCATTGAGATCACTGAGCTCATCAAGGGATTGAATGTAATGAAGGTTGTTCTGGTTGAGGTGATTTAGGTTTTGCTTCGCATTTTCAGGACTCCGCGTCAGCAATGTCACGTCGTCAGTGTTCCAACTCTTGACCAATTCAGAGCCAATAAATCCAGTACCACCCGTTAACAATATCTTCATACCAATCTCCCTATTAAACATAATTATAGACATGGCTTGTTTTTAGTCGCCAATCAATACGAAAAAATCACTATAACGATCATAAGGTTTCAATCGTGTGATGCCCAAATTACGCCTTTTCCAATTTACAAAGGAGTGAAATTAAATTCATCAAGTCAGGATGTGTACCGTCATCACACTTATGCACTTTACTCGGATATGTTACCAACTGCGTAATATTTGTCACATAAGCAATGATAAGGATTTGCCATGATTATTATTAATTCATAATCAGCGACAAGGAATTGCGATGACGGCGGTGCTTGCTTTGTTTCGATCCATGTTAGGTAGCCTGAGGGATCTATTGCCAATCGTGGCGGTAATCGCTTTCTTCCAGCTTGCTGTCTTACAAGAGCCACTTCCTCATCTTTTATCTATTCTGACTGGCTTAGTGCTCGTCGTTTTTGGACTCACTTTCTTTATCTTTGGCCTTGAAATGGGGTTGTTTCCAATTGGCGAATCGATGGCTCAAGCATTTGCCAGAAAGGGGAGTGTGTTCTGGTTATTGATCTTCGCTTTTTGTTTGGGTTTTGGTACCACCATAGCCGAGCCAGCGTTAACCGCAGTCGCTGCCGAAGCCGCAGAAGTGGCAGCTGAGGGAGGTGTAATCCCCAATACGTTAGATGAAATGGAGCAGTATGCCAATGGCCTGCGCTTTACTGTGGCACTGTCAGTCGGTATCGCTATTTTACTCGGTGTGCTGAGAATCTTAAAAGGTTGGCCAATCCAGTACATGATCATCGGTGGATATATTGGAGTGGTCGTGCTCACTGCATTTGCTCCGGAAAACATCATTGGAATTGCGTATGACTCTGGTGGAGTAACGACATCGACGATCACCGTCCCATTAGTAACTGCGTTAGGGGTGGGTTTAGCCTCGGCAATTAAAGGGCGTAATCCGATGATAGATGGTTTTGGGTTGATCGCGTTTGCTTCGTTGCTGCCGATGATGTTTGTCATGGTGTACGGGATGGTGGTGACATGATCAGTGTTCAACAATTTATCGACACCTTTCTCGGCACTGTGATGGATGTGATCCCGATTGCGATCATCATCTTCGGTTTTCAGTTGGCGGTATTACGAAAGCCAGTCAATAACCTAGCCAAAGTGCTGATCGGTTTCTTCTACGTCATTCTTGGCTTATCACTCTTTTTGATGGGATTGGAACTCGCGTTATTCCCTCTAGGGGAGACGATGGCAATGCAACTCACCGAGCCAAGTTTTTTGACTGAGTTTAAGATCAGTTCTGGTCTTGCTTTGGCTTGGTTTGATTATTACTGGGTCTATCTTTTCGCGTTTTGTATTGGTTTCAGCACCACGATAGCCGAGCCCTCTTTGATTGCTGTAGCGATTAAGGCGAACCAAGTTTCCGGTGGCAGTATCAGCGTCAATGGGCTGAGGATCGCCGTGGCATTGGGCGTTGCTATCGGTATCTCACTGGGCAGCTACCGTATCGTTGCGGGTGACCCGATCCACTACTACATCATTTTTGGTTATGTCGTCGTGGTCATTCAAACCTTTTACGCCCCAAAACTCATTATTCCATTGGCCTACGATTCGGGTGGCGTCACTACATCAACGGTGACAGTCCCTTTAGTGACGGCGCTCGGGCTTGGACTCGCTTCAACCGTACCAGGAAGAAACCCTGTTATTGATGGCTTTGGGTTGATCGCCTTTGCCAGCTTATTTCCCATCATTTCAGTGATGGGCTATGCCCAAATAACACAATGGTTAAACCGTTTACACACCTCTAAGGAGAGCAAAGATGCGCTTTAAACTTATCTTAGCGTTTGTAGAAGAGAGCAAGACCGACACTGTGCTCGATGCCGCGCGTGATGCGGGCGCGACTGGAGCAACGGTGATTAACAACGCCAGAGGGCAAGGCTTAAACCAAAAAACCACCTTCTTTGGCCTAACGCTAGAGGTACAAAAAGATGTGTTGCTGTTTGTGGTTGAGGAACACTTAGCGAGGCATATTCTTGAAACTATTGGCGAAGTCGGTGAGTTTGACCAGGAGTCAGGACAAGGTATAGCGGTGCAGATCGATATCGAAGACGCAGTCGGGGTTGCGCATCAAGTCGAGACGTTAACAAAGGTTGTGGAGGATGAGCTATGAGTACCAGTGAAAAGATCCGAGTAGGCGATGTCATGGCCAATACGTATGTGATTATCGATGGGCTAACCACGGTGTTAGAAGCGATAGAGATGGCTAAAAAGCACAAAGTGAAGGCAATCATTGTCGATAAACGCCACGAAGATGACGAATACGGCATCGTATTGATGAATGACATTGCCAAGAAAGTACTGGCTAAGAACCGATCTCCAAAGCGAACCAATGTTTATGAGATCATGACCAAGCCAGCGCTAAGCGTGTCTGCTGAGATGAACGTAAAGTATTGCGCTCGCCTGTTTGAACGCTTTGGTATCAGTCGTGCGCCAGTAGTTCGTGATAACAAGATAGTCGGTATGGTTAGTTACAATAATATCGTGATCAATGGTATGGCGAGAGATGACGTGTAGCATTTAGATACGTACAATAGGCTCATAAATTTTATGGAGAAGTACGTGTGAAATTATTTTTTGCTTCAGACCTACACGGTTCGCTGCCAGCAACAGAAAAGGTATTAGAACTCTACCAAGCATCTGGTGCGCAATATTTAGTTCTATTGGGTGACATTCTGAATCATGGACCAAGAAATCCGATTCCAGAAGGATACAACCCGCCGGCGGTTGCAGATAAGTTGAATGCGTTTTCTCAAGAGATCATTGCCGTTCGTGGTAACTGCGATAGCGAAGTGGATCAGATGTTGTTGTCTTTTCCAATGATGATGGATTACTCGTGGGTGCTATTAGAATCAGGCCAGCGTATCTTCCTAACGCATGGCCATTTGTACAACACCAATAAACGCCCTGCGTTGAAGGCGGGCGATATCATTGCACACGGTCATACCCATATTCCTGTCGCCGAATACCAAGATGACATCTTTATCTTTAACCCTAGCTCGGTGACATTCCCACGAGAGGGACACGCGGCAAGCTATGGCATCTATGAAAACAATACCTTCAAAGTCATTAGCCTTGAAGGTGATGTTCTCGTGAGTGGTCAGCTTTAAATCATTGGATCGGCTGTGAAAGGCTTATTTTGAGTCCACGTGGCCGAGATCTCTGTCTGGAGCAATGATGTTTCGTACTCTTTGCTTCAGAACTTTCGCCTCTGGAAAACCGTCATCTGCTTTTCTTTCCCAAATCTGCACACCATTACAAAAGATTTCGAACCTGCCTCCTGTGTCTGGGTGTAAGCTCACTTGTTCAATTTCTTCGCTGAAGGTATGCAGTAGCTCTTGGCATAACCAACTAGAGCGAAGCATCCAATTGCATTGACGGCAATAGTGTATAGCGATTGTCGCTTTTGTTGCTGTCTCTTTAGCTGGAGTCAGATTTGGTTGATCCGTATTCATAGTTAATCCTTAAAATGCTAAATCCGTAATTTGATACCAACGGCTAACAAAAAAGGGGCATCATGCCCCTTTTCTATTGGTTTACCGTTTAATGGTATTCAGCTATTGATATACATAAATAACTGCAGAGTTTTAGTTTGAGAACAAAACGGTAGAACCGTGATTTAAGCTAGTGAGCAGCAGTGCTTTCTGATTAATTATATCAATGCGTCGGCTTTGCTCTGCATCCATCTTAATCACTTGAGTGATAAGTTCGAGTTGCTCTTCCGAAAAGTCTTGGCGCTCAGCCGAAGTTACATCTTTAAACTCCGTTGGCGAAATCAGTAAATAGTTATCGTTAATATCCCACTGACCTGTTTCAGAGATGTTGATGACATTCGCAGGCTCAGTTTGATTACCGTAAAGTCTAACCACTGACATTCTTAAATATGTACCATTTGGTAGGTATTTCGCATTCGATGATAGTTCAACTCTACGAAGTGGGCCGATTGAGTCAGCTTGCTTGTTATCGCTAATCAGCGTCACCATTCTCGACTGCCATTCATGCTGAGTGAGCAAGCGCTCTACTTTTGCATTGCTGCTCCAATATAGCCAACCACTCAAAAATGCCGATAGAACCAGTAAGATAATCGATACTTTTAATTTCATGTTACTTACCACCGTTACAAATGTCGTTTACATCCGACTGGTTTGCGTAAATTCTTAGGGTTACATTTTCGCTCGAGTAATCTTGCGGGTGAATGTAATTGAGGGCAAGGTTATTGGTTTGTCCTCCTGTAGCGATCACTTCAGCCGGCTTTAACACACCAGTGTGACTCGTGTTGTAACTTAATACACACTTTTCTATTGCTGGCAGCCAACTGCTGAGGTCTGGGTGGTTAACCGGTGATTGAACCTTTACACCATCCACTTCAGTCAAAACCGTGAACTCGGACTCCACCGGGGTAGTAAACGTTAAAACGAGAATCGGCATGATGAAAGCGGCAAGCAGTAACCAAAATGTTAACCATTTATTGGTGCTTTTAGCCGGAGCTACAACAGGAGCGGTTGCTGGTTCTACTGCCACTTTAGTTTGTTGAACTTTTGTAATTGGATCAGGTTCAAATGTGTCAGTGATTGCTTGTTCAGTCGCTGCAGGCGTTGCAAACGTTAGGATAGGTTCAACGTCATTTTCTGCAATTTCAGCGGCTACTGGCTGATCATTTGATGACAGTGGCGCAGAGCGCTCAACGGTCGCAATAAATTGGTAACCGCGCTTCGGTACTGTCTTTACGAATTCAGGAGATTTAGTCGAGTCTTTGAGCATCTTTCTCAGAGTCGATACGGCTTGCGTTAAGCTTGAGTCATCCACCTCAAAGCCTTGGTCTCGCCAAACATACTCATGCAATTCATTACGAGTGATAACTTCATTAGGCCTTTCTGACAGCATCAAGAGAATACGGCTTTCATTGCTACCAAGACGTACGACTTCACCGTCGCTCATTTGATCGACAAGTGAATTGCTGTTTGGGTCGAATACGAACCGTTGTGCGAGAATAAACTTTGTGCCGATATTACTCATTGAATTCTTCTATTTTGGATTGTTTTGGGGGGCGAAATAGACAAATCTCAGGTGAAGTTCCGTTAATTCTTCACCAAATCATGGCTTATTTTATGTTCTTTTATATTTATCAGGCTCAAGGATAATAAAAACAGATAAAAAAAACAGTGTTTTTATGATTTTTGACCTTGAATTTACATTTGTCATCCTCATGTTAATGAACAGAAGAGTGGCATCAAGTGTTACGCCCCTATGATTATTCAACATAAAGTATAGATGTTTTGGAGTAAAAATGAGCGAAACGGCAACGCAAAATAAAGAGACTCGTGGCTTTCAATCTGAAGTAAAACAACTACTTCATCTAATGATTCACTCACTGTATTCAAATAAAGAAATCTTTCTACGTGAGCTGATCTCTAACGCATCTGACGCGGCTGATAAGCTTCGTTTTCAAGCTCTATCGAACGGTGACCTTTACCAAGGTGATGCAGATCTAGGTGTAAAACTTTCTTTCAACGCGGAAGCAAACACGTTAACCATTTCTGATAACGGTATCGGTATGAGCCGCGACAACGTTATTGAGCATTTAGGTACGATTGCTAAGTCAGGCACTGCAGACTTTTTCTCAAAGCTGTCTGAAGACCAAAGCAAAGACTCTCAACTGATTGGTCAATTTGGTGTGGGTTTCTATTCTGCATTCATCGTCGCAGACGCGGTAACGGTTCGCACACGTGCAGCTGGCCTGCCGAACAATGAAGCTGTTCAGTGGCACTCTGCAGGTGAAGGCGATTACACAATCGAAGACATCACTAAAGAGTCTCGTGGTACTGACATCGTTCTGCACATGCGTGAAGACGGTAAAGAGTTCTTAAATGAGTGGCGTCTGCGTGAAGTGATTGGTAAATATTCTGACCACATCGGTATTCCTGTTTCTATCTTCACAGCAGTGAAAGATGACGAAGGTAAAGACACCGAAGAGAAACATTGGGAACAGATCAATAAGGCGCAAGCGCTTTGGACTCGCAACAAATCTGATATCGAGAAAGAAGAGTACCAAGAGTTTTACAAGCACGTATCTCACGACTTTGCTGATCCACTAACCTGGAGCCACAACAAGGTTGAAGGTAAGAACGATTACACAAGCCTGCTTTACATCCCAGCGAAAGCACCTTGGGACATGATGAACCGTGACCACAAGAGTGGCTTGAAACTTTACGTGCAGCGTGTATTCATCATGGATGACGCAGAGCAGTTCATGCCATCTTACATGCGTTTCGTTCGTGGCTTGATTGACTCAAACGATCTGCCATTGAACGTGTCTCGTGAAATCCTGCAAGACAACAAGGTAACTCAGTCTCTTCGTGGCGCATGTACCAAGCGTGTACTGACTATGCTTGAGCGCATGGCGAAGAATGACAATGATAAGTACCTAGAGTTTTGGAAAGAGTTCGGCCTAGTATTGAAAGAAGGCCCGGCTGAAGATATGGCGAACAAAGAGAAGATCGCTGGTCTACTTCGTTTCTCGTCAACGGAAGTGGATTCTGCTGAACAAACCATCAGCCTAGAATCTTACGTTGAGCGCATGAAAGAAGGCCAAGATAAGATTTACTACCTGACAGCAGATAGCTACGCTGCCGCTAAGAACAGCCCACACTTGGAGCAGTTCAAAGCTAAAGGTATTGAAGTGGTTCTAATGTACGATCGTATTGATGAGTACGTAATGAACTACCTGACTGACTTCGACGGTAAACAGTTCCAATCGATCACTAAAGCAGGCTTAGACCTAAGCAAGTTTGAAGGTGAAGAAGAGAAAGAGAAGCAAAAAGAGACAGAAGAAGAGTTCAAATCTGTTGTTGAGCGTACTCAATCTTACCTAGGTGGTCGTGTTAAAGAAGTTCGTACGACCTTCAAGCTAGCAACGACACCTGCGGTTGTTGTGACTGACGACTTCGAAATGGGCACGCAAATGGCGAAGCTTCTTGAAGCTGCGGGTCAAGCGGCACCGGAAGTGAAGTACATCTTCGAGATTAACCCTGAGCACGCACTGGTTAAACAGATGGCTGACGAAGCAGACGAGCAAGCGTTTGGTCGTTGGGTTGAGTTGCTACTTGGTCAAGCGATGCTGGCTGAAAAGGGCTCAATGGAAGATCCGTCACAATTCTTGGGTGCAATCAACGAGCTACTAACAAAGCGTTAGTCTTTCGACTTTAGGTTAAGCCAACAATTACAATAAAAAGCTCGCAAATGCGGGCTTTTTTTATGAACGTCGTTGAAAATTGACCTAACGTGGTCAACGTCACCGTTATCGTCACAACAAATGTTGTCGATGCATTCTTTAGTCGTAAATTCAGCCAAATTGAATATTAATGTGATAGAATGCTCGACCTAATCAGCTGGGGCTAAGAAGCGACTATCTCCAGTTGTATGATTTTTAAACGTTATACCGAAACTTACCGTTTTGCTTCTGTTCACAGTTTTGCTTAGCCTCAATGGTTACTTAACGCTTTCTGTTCATCCTAAAAATGAGCAAGAATGGAGGGATAGTGAGCTTCGGTATAAATCATAATTTTATAAGAGGATTAAACATGCGCATCATTCTTCTAGGTGCTCCTGGCGCGGGTAAAGGTACTCAAGCTAACTTCATCATGAACAAATTTGGTATCCCTCAAATTTCAACTGGTGACATGCTACGTGCTGCTATCAAAGCGGGTACTGAGCTTGGTAAGCAAGCAAAATCAGTAATCGACGCTGGTCAGCTAGTTTCTGATGAAATTATCCTTGGTCTTATCAAAGAGCGTATCGCTCAAGATGACTGTGAGAAAGGTTTCCTACTAGACGGTTTCCCACGCACAATCCCACAAGCTGATGGCCTAAAAGAAATGGGCATCGCTGTTGATTACGTTGTTGAATTTGACGTAGCTGACGATGTGATTGTTGAGCGTATGGCTGGTCGTCGTGCTCACCTTCCTTCTGGTCGTACATACCACACTGTGTACAATCCGCCTAAAGAAGAAGGTAAAGATGACGTAACGGGTGAAGACCTAGTGGTACGTGATGACGACAAAGAAGAAACAGTTCGTGCACGTCTAGGTGTATACCACGATCAAACAGCTCCGCTAATCTCTTACTACGGTAAAGAAGCTGAAGCAGGTAACACTCAGTACCTTAAGTTTGACGGTACTAAGCAAGTTGCTGAAGTTAGTGCAGAACTTGAGAAAGCACTAGCATAATTGGCTAACAGCCAGTTTTAGAATTTGATATATTGGAAGCGACCTTAAGGGTCGCTTTTTTTGTTTCAATTTTTAGTACGATACCAATCTATATAACTTGATTGCACATGATTCAGAACGGTTCAGACCCGATGGCAGTGGCTAGCAATTGAGAGTGGATGTTGTGTATCTCATATGAAGAATGATTATTCAGACTTTCATTGAGGCGCAATGATCTTAAACTTATGCAGATTAGTATATTACTTTCCAGAAAATCACATATTGGTCTCAGGTATCTATGGAAAATAATAAAAAGCAGGGCGTTTTACTGGTGAACTTAGGAACGCCAGATGCGGCGACCCCCGCTGGCATTCGTCGATTTTTGAGTGAATTCTTACACGACAAGCGAGTTGTAAACCTAACGCGTTGGCTTTGGTGTCCTATATTACATGGCGTGATTTTACCAATTCGCTCGCCTAAAGTTGCTAAGCTGTATCAGTCTGTCTGGATGGATGAGGGCTCACCACTGCTTGTGTACTCTCAAAGACAAGCTGAAAAGCTCCAGAAAAAACTAGAGATGCCTGTTGCACTGGGTATGACCTATGGCAACCCAAGCCTAAAGGCTGGTGTTGAGCAACTGATGGAGCAGGGCGTTGAGGACATCATCGTACTGCCTTTATATCCGCAGTACTCTGGCACAACCACAGCGGCGGTTTCTGATGGTTTAACCAAAGCCTTTAAGCAGATGCCAGTTATCCCGAGCTATCGCTTTATTCGCGACTACTACGCGCACCCAAGCTATGCAAAAGCATTGGCTGAAAGCGTCCGCAGTCATTGGGATAAAAATGGCAGAGCCGATCATTTAGTTTGTTCTTTCCACGGTATTCCGAAGCGACTGGCTGATGAAGGCGATATCTACCCTCAGCATTGTGAAGCGACAACAAAGCTGCTTGCGGCAGAGTTAGGTTTGTTAGCGGACGATATCACCATGACATACCAATCGCGATTTGGTCGAGAAGAGTGGTTGAAGCCATACACTGACGAGACACTTGAGTCACTGCCGAGTAAAGGCATCAAGAAGATCGACATCATGGCACCTGCCTTTTCGGTTGACTGTTTGGAAACGTTGGAAGAGATTTCAGACCAGTGTAAAGAGACGTTCATTGACGCTGGTGGTTCGGACTTTAGCTACATTATGTGTCTGAACGACAGAGACTCACACATCGACATGATGGCTGAACTAGTGGCGCTTCATCGCTAACTGATATGGCGATTGAATAGATAACAAAAGGGCTGCTCATTGAGCAGCCCTTTTTGATCTTGATGTTTCTTCTTGAAATCGATCTAGCTATTAAGCGACCGAAGTTTCTGCTTTTGGTTCTGCTTCAAGCGTCATGTTGGTTTCTACACCATGCATCCATGATACAAGCTTACCAGCACAAAGCAGCAGTAATATGGCACTCACCGTTGCTGTGATAGCAATACCACTGAAGATTGACATAGCACCAAGCTCACCAACGTGAGAACCGACCAGGCCTGCCACGTAGTTTGCCACCGCATTGAAGCCAAACCATGCACCCATCATCAATGATGCTAGGCGAAGCGGAGCTAACTTAGTGACCAACGACAGGCCAATAGGCGATAGACAAAGCTCACCAAGGGTATGGAAGAAGAAAGCACCGACTAGCCATAGCATTGATGTTTTCACGGTTAGGTCACCGCCTTGCTCCATTACCGCGCCCATCATGCACACAAAGCCCAGTGCTAAGAAGAACAATGCCATTGCAAACTTAACAGGAGAGTTGGGTTCACGCTTACCCAGTTTCACCCAGAACGCAGCAATGATTGGAGCAAGTGTAATGATGAAGAATGGGTTCAAAGATTGGAACCACGCAGCAGGAACTTCAAAGCCACCAATCATACGGTCAGTATATTGTTGAGTGTAGATGTTCATTAGGCCGCCAGCTTGTTCAAAGCCCGCCCAGAAAACAATCACGAACAGACCCATGATAAGAATCACTTTTAGTCTGTCGAACTCTTCTTTGGTCAGTGGCGCTTTTTCTTTAGATTTGTTTAGTGCTTTCGCTCTTGCAGCAGCAGGTACAGAACCGATGTTGCCCAACCAAGACTGAGCCATTGTCACTTGCATGATCAAGCTAATAACCATACCAATACCAGCGGCTAGGAAACCTGCTTTCCAACCGAATGAATCGACAGCAGCACCTGAAATTAAGCCACCAAGCAGCGCACCTAAGTTGATGCCCATGTAGAAAATGGTGAAAGCACCGTCACGGCGGTTATCGCCTTCTTGGTACAGATCGCCAACCATGGTTGAGATGTTCGGCTTAAACATACCGTTACCACTGATTAGCAGAGCTAAACCAAGGTACAGCGCGTTCACTTGGTCTAAACCGATGAAGCCGTTAGGTAGAGCCATTGTAAATTGGCCAAGTGCCATCAATACACCGCCAATCATAATTGATTTACGCTGACCTAGGTAGTTATCGGCAATCCAGCCACCAATTAATGGTGTGATGTAGACTAAGCCGGTGTAAATACCGTAGAGATCGAGTGCGTCTTTCGTTGACCAACCCAGTCCACCGTTGAGGGTAGTGTCAGTCAAAAATAAGACAAGGATGGCACGCATCGCATAGTAAGAGAAACGTTCCCATAGCTCTGTGCTAAAAAGTAGAAATAGGCCTCTAGGGTGGCCAAAGATGTTGTGGTTGCTTGGCATAAGTTTTACTAATTTTAGGTATTAAAAGATTTTATAGTCATTCATGTATACACAGTGGGATAAAAGTCTGCAATAGACTTATTTTATGGTCACGACAACTTGTTTTAACTAAGATGTTGATATTAAATATCTTTATTTTTAATGTTGCCCATTTTAGATGTGCTGCAAACTAATTTTCCAGATTTGAGTTGGTTGGTTAATAACCTTCATTAAAGTTGTGTTGAATTAAAATCTTTAGATATATTGCTCTGGTGTATCATTTTGAGTTTGAAGGGAGTGGCATGCGCATTAGGTGGGGCATACATATGCTTACAACAATGAGTCTTTTGATCTCTAAATGATCTCTGTACAATGCTTAACCACTCCGACACCTATAACTTTTTGTTGATAAATTGGTCTGCTACGCATTATTTTTCGTTAGCAACGATTCATTTTATTAATGGTGATTTAACCGTTTTAGGCATGTGGTAAAATATCTAAAAATATAAAATGGCTAGTCAAATGAAACGTTGGTATTTGCTTTACTGTAAGCGTGGTGATCAAAAACGCGCTCAGCAGCACTTAGAGAATCAGGGGGTAGAGTGCTTTTACCCTCAAATAGAAGTCGAAAAGGTGGTGAGAGGGAAAGAAAAGCAGGTCAAAGAACCGCTGTTTCCGTCTTACATCTTTGTTCGCTTCGACTATGAGCAAGGTCCTAGCTTCACGACCGTTCGTTCAACACGTGGCGTTGTGGACTTTATTAAGTTCGGTTCACTGCCGCACGAGGTCCAAGGAGACTTGGTGTTTGAACTTAAAGAGTTTGAGAAGTGCTGCAGTAACGAAGTGGAAGATTGTTGTGTTGAGTTTGAATCTGGACAGGTAGTTAAGATTCAGAGTGGCCAATTTGCTGGGGTTGAAGCTATTTTCGATCAGAAAGACGGTGAGGCTCGATCGATTATGCTGGTGAAAATGATCAGCCAAGTCGTTCCAATCAGTATTGAGAACGAAGCACTACAAGCTCGTGCATAACTGCAGTAATAAAAATAGGCTTAAAACAAAAGGCGCATAATGCGCCTTTTTTAGTCTTTAGGATTTGTTCAAAACGCTCTAAGCGTTGTAAGCATCGTTGTGAACGGCTTGTACTGCACGGCCTGATGGGTCGACACAGTTTTTGAATGACTCATCCCACTCAATCGCTTTCGCTGATGAACAAGCAACTGAAGGACCACCAGGTACACACTCTGCCGCAGATTCTAGAGGGAATAGCTCCTCAAAGATTTCACGGTAAGCATAACCTTCTTTGGTTGTTGGCGTGTTGTAAGGGAAACGGAACTTAGCAGCTTCCATTTGTTGATCCGTTACTTTTGCTTCAGCCGTTGCTTTCAATGTATCAATCCAATCGTAGCCAACACCATCAGAGAACTGCTCTTTTTGACGCCATGCGATTGAATCTGGTAGGTAGTCTTCAAAACACTCACGCAGGATGTGTTTCTCCATCTTACCGTTACCGCACATCTTATCTTCAGGGTTCAGACGCATTGCGACATCGATGAACTCTTTATCCAAGAATGGTACACGGCCTTCAACACCCCATGCCGCTAGCGATTTGTTTGCACGAGCACAGTCGAACATGCTTAGAGCAAGCAGTTTACGTACTGTCTCTTCGTGGAACTCTTTCGCGTTTGGCGCTTTATGGAAGTACAGGTAACCACCAAAGATTTCATCAGCACCTTCACCTGAAAGTACCATCTTGATGCCCATCGCTTTGATCTTACGAGCCAGCAAGTACATTGGCGTTGATGCACGAATCGTCGTTACATCGTAAGTTTCGATATGGTAGATAACGTCACGGATTGCGTCTAGGCCTTCCTGAATAGTGTAAGTCATCTCATGGTGCACAGTTCCGATCTTGTCCGCAACTTCACGAGCAGCGATAAGGTCTGGTGCGCCTTCAAGACCAACAGCGAACGAGTGCAGTTGTGGCCACCAAGCTTCAGATTGCTCATCATCTTCGATACGCATTGCCGCAAAGCGTTTTGCAACTGCTGAAGTAATTGATGAATCCAGGCCACCAGATAGAAGTACACCGTAAGGAACGTCAGTCATTAGTTGACGTTTAACGGCTGCTTCTAGCGCTTCAGTCAGTTCTTCTTTGCTTGTGCTGTTGCCTTGTACCGCAGCGTACTCGTTCCAATCGCGGATGTAGTAGCGTTGAGGTTCAGCATCTTTCGAAGAGTAGAAGCTACCTGGAGGGAATTCACTGATCGTCTTACATACTTCAACCAATGCTTTCATCTCTGAAGCCACGTAGTAGTTGCCGTGCTCATCGTAACCTTGGTAAAGCGGGATGATACCAATATGGTCGCGGCCCACTAGGTACTCGTCTTTCTCTTCGTCGTATAAAACGAATGCGAAAATACCGTTAAGCTCTTCTAGAAGGTCTGCACCCATCTCTTGGTATAGCGCTAGGATAACTTCACAGTCAGAATCAGTCTGGAACTGGTACTTATCTTCATAGCGTGCACGAAGTTCTTTGTGGTTATAAATTTCACCGTTTACTGCAAGAATGTGCTTTTTGTCTTGACTGTATAGTGGTTGAGCACCACTGTTCAAGCCAACAATAGCAAGACGTTCATGAGCAAGGATTGCTTTTTCACCAGCATAGATACCAGACCAGTCTGGACCACGGTGACGAAGCTTCTTAGACATTTCTAAAGCAATAGGGCGAAGTGTTGCGGCATCACTTTTAATGTCGAGAATGCCAAATACTGAACACATAGAACTTCCTTTTAAATAATTTCCAAATCAACTGCATTCAATTTGCCATTCTGGCTAAAAAAAGCAACCGGATGTGAGCAAAAAAATAATATAAAGGGTGTTCTGTTAGAAATTATCTAATTTTTATGTGCTTTTGGTGTGTGATGTTTAATTGCGGTTGGTTTTTTAAACAAAAACCTCTCAAAAGTGCGAAAAATAGGCAGTTTTGAGAGGTTTAGTTGAACACTGTCTAATACTAGATTTTATTGATATTTGGATTTAACTGTTCGCAAACGTGGCGAGCAAAACCACTACCAGCCTCGCTGTAAATGTTAAATGCCGCATCAACGCCATTCTCTTTCAGTGTTTCGAGTTGATCGGGATATTCAGCAATAGCCGCAATTTGGCCTTTAAAGTTACGTGACTTTAATTGTTCTAAAGCGGTTTGATTACCTTGGTGGTGAGGCATTGCCAAAATCACCAGCTTTACGTTTGCTGTATCTAGAATTCGCTCCCAAAAATCTGGGTCAGTCGCGTCGCCAGAAATCACGTTTCTGCCTTGGCTTCTGTGGTTGTGCGCGGCTTCTTCACGCACTTCTACACCTAGGCTGACCTTGCCATAGCGAGTACGTAATTCGTCATAAGCACCGGTACCAATTCGGCCCATACCTAGAATAAGCACTTGGGCACGACCAGGGTCAATTCGCTTATCACGTCGGTGAAGCTTTTCTGACGCATGCTCTTTTAGCCATTTACCTGACTGCTGATAAAGCTTATGACCAGCTCGGTTTAAAGGAGCAGCGATTAGAAAAGACAGTGAAACTGCAATGGCAACGGCAACTAAGATATCACCCGACATCCAACCCATCTTGAAGGCGAGACCACCAACGATGAGGCCAAACTCGCTATAGTTAAACAGTGATAGCGAGGCAAGTAGAGACGTTCGAACACGGAACTTGAAGCGGTTGAGTACCAAGAAGTAGAGAACACCTTTCACAGGCAGCATCAGCAAGAACAAGATTGCGAGCATAAAGCCTTGAATGGTTGGTTGCTCTGACAGACCAATATTCAAGAAGAAACAGACAAGGAAAAGTTCTTTAAGGTTAAACAGCGACTTTGATAATTCTGAGGCTTTTGGGTGACCAGCAAGTAACATACCTAGAACAAGAGCCCCCAAATCTGGTTTCACACCAACCAAATGGAATAAACCAGCACCGACGACTAATGCGAAGAAGATGCCGGAAAGAACCAGCATCTCACCGTGACCAACCCAATCGAGCACTTTGTAGAACAGTGGGCGTAATAAGGGTAGGGCAAACAGAGCAATTGCATACCACTCAGGTATTTTGCCCGTAGAAGCCGTTAAGAATACTACGGCGAAGATATCCTGCATGACCAAGATACCAATCGCTAACGTTCCGTAGGTCGCATTCATTTCGCCTTTCTCTTGCAGAGTCTTAACCGCAAATACAGTACTAGAGAATGAAAGAGCAAAACCGAGCAGAACGATCTGTTCTACCGACATGGCAGCTAGCGATGAAATACCTAAGAACTTAAAGCCAAACAGGGCGACGGCGAAAAACAGAGTGGACAAAAGGTTGTGGATTGTCGCGCCAGCCCAGATCTCTTTAGAGAGTAGGGTTTTGATATCGAGCTTTAAGCCGATAGTAAATAGAAGCAGCGTGACACCAAGGTCAGCTAAAGTAATGATGGTGTCATTGGTTTCAAAGCCAAAGGCAAAAAGCCCAAAGCCTGCAACCAAAAAACCAACTAATGGGGGAAGGTGACACTTTAAAGCAATAAATCCTGCGATAAACGCAGTGGATATTAATATAAGTTCCATAACTTGTTGTTGTAGTTCCCTAGCTTAAAAAAACGGGCCG
>NZ_JBFRTN010000076.1:0-10205 GCF_041474095.1 Vibrio sp. 10N.222.54.A3 | reverse complement strand
GTGTTTATACAAACACGGCCCGCGGAAAATCAGAATTGTTTTCTCTAGTCTTCGAGAAGCTTCTGCAGTAACACGCCGTTAAGCATGGCGCGCTTAATCATAGCAAAAGCTCCCATCGTAGGATGTTTATCGATCTGTGATGCTACAATAGGCAGGCCGCTATGGAAAGTCGTTAACGACTGATTCTCTACATTGCGCTTAATTGCAGGAAAAACAATCTCTTGTGCCTTGGTAATATCACCAGCAATGATAACTTTTTGAGGGTTAAATAAGTTAATCGTCATCGCGATAGCCTTACCTAACTGGTTTCCTACTCGAACTAAGCTTTGCTTGGCTAGCTCATCACCATTAATCGCGTGGTCACAAACGTCTTGAATCGTAATATGCTCAAGCTCTGTTAAAGAAGACTCATAGCCTTGTTTAATCAGCTTCTGCACGCGTTCAACGATAGCTGGGTTTGCCGCTACTGTTTCAAGACAGCCGAAGTTACCACATTGGCATTGCTCGCCTAGCGGATCAATTTGGATATGACCAATTTCACCCACATTACGGTTATGACCTAGGAAAACCTGACCATTAACGATAATGCCTGCACCTGTACCACGGTGAACACTGACCAAAATAGAATCTTGGCTATCTTTACTTGCACCGAAGTAGTGCTCAGCAAGCGCCATTCCACGAACATCGTTACCAACAAAACAAGCAACATGGAATGTATCGCGAATAATGTCGCTTAATGCGAGGTTATCGATGTCGGTATTCGGCATGTACTCAACAACACCGGTCGTTGGGTTAACCAAGCCTGGAAGCGTGACACCAATAGCAATCAGTTGATCGATCTTTGGTTGATGCTCAGCAATGAAAGCTTTGAGGTTATTGACCAAGCCTTGGGTAAGGTCTGATTGGTCTGAATAATTCAGGTCTTGCTGTTGGAAAGCCAATTCACGACCACCAAGGTCATGCAGGCTTATTTGAATGTAGTCTCGACCCAAACGCACAGCAACAGAATGAAAAGGCTCTACTTCTGTGGTTAGGGAGATAGCGCGTCTACCGCCAGTAGACGCTTGCTGCGCAACCTCTTTAATTAGGCCGCGCTCTAAAAGTTGGCGGGTAATTTTTGTAACACTTGCCGGTGCGAGTTGGCTTACATCAGCCACTTGTATACGACTGATAGGCCCCTGTTGGTCTATAAGTCGGTATACCGCCGCACTGTTTAGTTGTTTAACTAAGTCTACGTTACCTATTTGTCCGCCATTCATACTTAATTGTGCTCGTATTGTCCGTTAACAACAGTCGCTTTAACGTTAAAGTCTCGGTCAAATACAGCTAGGTTTGCAACCATGCCTTTTTTGATTCGACCTAGCTTGCTTTCTACACCGATAGCCGTAGCTGGGTATAGCGTAGCCATGCGAAGAGCTTCGTCTAAAGCGATACCAGCGTGCTCAACTGTATTCTGAACTGCTTCAATCATAGTCAGAGCTGAGCCGCCCAGTGTGCCGTTTTCATCAACACACTTACCATCACGGTAATATACTTTCTTACCGACAAAAATAAAGTATTCCATGTCAGCACCTGCAGGAGCTGTGGCATCCGTCACTAATACCAACTTTTCTCCCTTGATTTTATGCGCAATTCTGATGTTTGCGTAATCAACGTGGAAGCCGTCGGCAATAATGCCAGCGTAAACCTCAGGAGTATCGTAAATCGCGCCAACAACGCCAGGCTCACGACCAACCATCGGCGTCATTGCATTGAACAGGTGAGTGGCGAACGTGATACCAGATTCGAAACCTTGACGCGCTTCTGCGTAAGTTGCGTTGGTGTGGCCGATAGAAACGACAACGCCAGCTTTGTGCAGGCGTTCGATGTGTTCAGGGTCGTTAAGCTCTGGAGCCAATGTTACTTTTGCAACAAGGTCACGGTTCTCACAGATAAGCTCAATCATTTCGTTGTCAGATTTACGAATGTGATCGACGCTATGGATGCCTTTTTTCGCAACGTTTAGGTAAGGGCCTTCAAGGTGCAGACCTAAAGATTGGTTTTGGTACTGGTTATGGTATTCACGAGCTGCCGTAATAACCGCACGCATATCTTCGTCTGAAGAGGTGATAAGCGTTGGTAGGAAGCTAGTACAGCCAGATTTCAGGTTTGCTTTGTGCATGATCTGCATGGTTTCTGCAGTGATCTCATCGTTAAGCATTACACCGCCACAACCATTCAGTTGTAGGTCAATGAAACCTGGGCTTAGGTTTGCTCCGTCTAGGTCGCGAAGCTCGATTCCTTCTGGCAATTCAGAGATAGGACAGACTTTTTTGATCAGTTCGTTTTCGATTACAACAGCATGATCGGTTAGAACATCACTACCAGTGTAAATTTTACAGTTACTTAGCGCGTACATAGTCAGCTAATCCTTATTTCGTGAGATCTTTTAAATTCGTTCGTTACCTAAATGCGGACTTAGTTTGCGAGCATCATTTACGTAACGATTTATCTTTTATGGGCAAACGGCTTCAAAATGAGAAGCGATTTAAGTTGTTGAAAAACATATGAACAATTGATTTTTATTATACATTTAGGTCCATCAATAATGATTATTCACGGTGCTCTATAAGCCCGGAGTTACCATCTTTTTGCCTAATGATTAGATTTGGATTTTATCCATAAATGTTCGTTTTTTTTAATGATAAAATAAGTTTTATGATCTCGCTAGCAAAAACCTCTGGATTTGGTAAAAACTGGTGATTAGGATCACAAATGGTAAGGTTTTAATTTGCGGAGCAAAATTAATTGAATACACTGAATAGGACTAAATTGAGCGACTAAAATAAGTTTCTCAAACGAATTCTAAAAAATCCTATAGGGGGAAACAACTGGTGAATATTCTAGGATATGCGCAGAAGCTTGGTAAGGCGTTAATGCTACCAATCGCAACGCTTCCGATTGCGGCATTGCTGCTACGTCTGGGTCAACCAGACTTACTCGATATCGCATTCATGGCATCTGCTGGTAACGCAATCTTCAGTCAACTACCATTATTGTTTGGTTTGGGTATAGCTATTGGTCTTTCTAAAGACGGTAACGGCGCAGCAGGTCTTGCTGGTGCAGTTGCTTACTTTGTTCTGACAGCAACCGCAACAAACATCGATGCTAGTGTAAATATGTCATTCTTCGGCGGTATCTTTGCAGGTATCATCGCAGGTCACTCTTACAATGCATTCCACTCGACTCGTCTTCCAGAGTGGCTAGCATTCTTCTCTGGCAAACGTCTAGTTCCTATTATGGCTGGTCTATTTGCTCTAGTTGCTGGCGCAATCTTTGGTGTTGTATGGCCTGCTGTTCAATCTGGTCTAGATGCACTTGCTCACGCAGTTTCAACGTCTGGCGCTATCGGTCAATTTGTTTACGGTACTCTTAACCGTGCACTTATCCCAGTAGGTCTACACCATGTACTGAACTCGTACTTCTGGTTCGGTATGGGCTCTTGTCAAGAGATCGTAGTTGCTGCAGAAGGCTTCTCTCAACTTTGTGTTGACCCTGCACTAGCTAAAACTTTAGTTGTTGGTCAAGAGTACACATTTGAATTTGCTAACTCAGTTAACCCAGAAATTGTTGCAACTGTTAAAGAAGTAACTGAAACAGTTAAATCTGGCGACCTACACCGTTTCTTCGGCGGCGATAAAGGCGCTGGCGTATTCATGAACGGTTTCTTCCCAGTAATGATGTTCGGTCTACCAGGTGCTGCACTTGCAATGTACCTAGCTGCTCCTGCTGAAAAACGTAGCCAAGTTGGTGGCGCACTATTCTCAGTTGCATTCTGTTCATTCCTAACAGGTATCACAGAGCCGCTAGAATTCATGTTCGTATTCCTAGCTCCTGCTCTATACGCAATGCACGCTGTATTTACAGGTTTGTCTCTAGTAGTTGCTAACATGTTTGGTACTCTGCACGGTTTCGGTTTCTCTGCTGGTCTTATCGACTTCGTATTGAACTGGGGTCTAGCAACTAAACCATTCGTACTACTACTAATCGGTCTTGGCTTCGGTGCTCTATACTTCTTCACTTTCTCTTTCGCAATCCGCGCTTTCAACTTGAAATCGCCAGGTCGTGAAGATGATGACGAAGCTGTTGCAGCTCCTGCTGGCGAAGCACCAAAGGGCGACCTTGCACGTCAATACCTGAAAGCTCTAGGTGGTCACGACAACCTAACTTCAATCGACGCTTGTATCACTCGTCTACGTCTAACTCTTAAAGACCGCTCTGTTGCAGATGAAGTTGTTCTTAAGAAACTTGGTGCTAAAGGTGTGGTTAAACTAGGTGAAAACAACCTACAGGTTATCCTAGGCCCACTAGCTGAAATCGTAGCTGGCGAAATGAAAGCTATTGGTGCAGGCGAAGACCTATCTGATGTAAAACTTCCACAGTAAGGGAAGTACTTAATTAAGACGTAAAGTTACTCTTAAGTAAGTGTCAAATTGAAAGCCTCCCACACGGGAGGCTTTTTTGTGCCTGCAGTTTAAGACCAGCGAACACGGTTCGTTCTATTCTTCATCGAATAGCAGAAATAATCGCAATTAACGGACGGTTCTTATTGTGCAAAGGCTAAGAATTGTGGATGATTAGCAACAATGATCTTTCTATCTTTGACTGGCGCCATAAGCGACCGTTTTCTTGGGGACGAAAGATAACTTTCTCTGACAATACTAAATACATAGAGGTGCTATAGATGAGTGAAGCTGAGGCTCGTCCATCGAATTTCATTCGCCAAATTATTGATAAAGATTTAGCGGATGGTACACACAGTAGCGTGCATACTCGTTTCCCGCCGGAGCCAAATGGCTACCTGCACATTGGTCACGCTAAATCTATTTGCTTGAACTTTGGTATTGCTCAGGACTACCAGGGACAATGTAATCTTCGTTTCGATGATACAAACCCTGAAAAAGAAGACGTTGAATACGTTGAGTCAATTAAGAATGATGTAAGCTGGTTAGGCTTCGAATGGTCTGGTGATATTTGCTACTCATCAAACTACTTCGATACGCTTTACGCTTATGCTGTGGAATTAATTAATAAAGGCTTAGCGTATGTTGACGAGCTAAGTCCTGATCAAATCCGTGAGTACCGTGGCACGCTAAAAGAGCCAGGTAAAGCGAGCCCATACCGTGACCGCAGCCCAGAAGAGAACCTAGCGTTGTTTGAAAAAATGCGTGACGGTGGCTTCGAAGAAGGTAAAGCGTGTCTACGTGCTAAGATCGACATGAGCTCTTCGTTCATGGTTATGCGCGATCCTGTTATCTACCGTGTTCGTTTTGCTCACCACCATCAAACGGCTGACAAGTGGTGCATTTACCCAATGTACGACTTTACTCACTGTATCTCTGATGCGTTGGAAGGTATTACGCACTCTATCTGTACGCTTGAATTCCAAGATAACCGTCGTTTGTACGATTGGGTTCTAGATAACATCACGATTGACTGCCAACCTCGTCAGTACGAGTTTAGCCGCCTGAATCTTGAATATACAGTGATGTCTAAGCGTAAGCTGAACCAACTTGTGGTTGAAAACCTAGTTCAAGGTTGGGATGACCCACGCATGCCTACTATTTCTGGCCTACGTCGTCGTGGTTTTACTTCAAGCTCGATTCGTGAATTCTGTAAGCGTATTGGTGTAACTAAGCAAGAGAACATGATTGAGTTCGGTTCACTTGAATCTTGCATCCGTGATGATCTGAACGAAAATGCACCTCGTGCAATGGCTGTTCTGGATCCAGTTAAGATCGTTATCGAAAACTACGAAGCAGATACAGTAGAAACGTTAACGGTTGCAAATCACCCAAACAAGCCAGAAATGGGCACTCGTGAAGTACCATTTACACGCGAAGTTTGGATCGAACGTGACGACTTCCGTGAAGAAGCAAACAAAAAGTACAAGCGTTTGGTTCTAGGTAAAGAAGTTCGCCTGCGTGGTGCTTACGTGATCAAAGCTGAACGTATCGAAAAAGGTGCAGAAGGCAACATTACGACTATCTTCTGTTCTTACGACAATGAAACATTGGGTAAGAACCCTGCAGATGGCCGCAAAGTGAAAGGCGTTATCCACTGGGTATCTGCTGATAAAGCACTGCCTGCTGAGATTCGTTTGTACGATCGTCTATTCACAGTGCCAAACCCAGCCGCTGCTGATGACTTCGCTGCAACGCTAAACCCTGAATCTCTTGTTACGCTAAATGGTTTTGTTGAACCTAGCTTAGCAGAAGGTGTGGCAGAGCAAGCGTACCAGTTTGAACGTACAGGTTACTTCTGTGTGGATTCGAAAGACTCTAAAGCAGATGCACTAGTCTTCAACCGCACGGTTGGTCTACGTGACACATGGGGTAAAACTGAAGCTTAATGCTTGAGTATTTAGTTTGTTAAAAACGACCCAATAAAAAACCGGCTTAGAGCCGGTTTTTTTGTGTCTGAATAATATGGGATAAGTATCGGAGATCGTACTTATGTAGGGCCATATAAAAAACGCCGGCCTAAGCCAGCGTTCTGTATTACTTCTTCGCTTTATGCGCGTCTGGATTGCCTTTGCAATCTCCGCTAATGCTTTTGCCGTACAAGTACAAACTGTGGTTTGTTAGTTGCACGTTGTAACGCTGAGCAATCTCTTTCTGTCTTTCTTCGATGATGTCATCAGAGAATTCGATCACTTCGCCACAATCTAAACATACAAGGTGGTCGTGGTGGTGCTGTGTAGAAAGTTCAAATACAGACTTGCCGCCTTCGAAGTGGTGACGAGTTACAATGCCAGCGTCATCGAATTGGTTAAGTACTCGATAAACGGTTGCAAGACCGATTTCTTCACCTAGGTCGATCAGCTTCTTATATAAATCTTCAGCACTAATATGTTGGCAGTCTGGCTGTTGTAATACTTCTAAAATTTTGAGCCGTGGAAGGGTCACTTTAAGACCTGCATCTTTTAGCGCTTGATTATTGTCTGACATATACTTTCCTGTTGATGATCTGCAGCAATTAACAGAATTCAATATTAATACCATTATAGTTTAGTCAGGCATAACAATAAACCACGAACTTCAAAGGGTTACTTACTGACATCACAATCTGTTTTGTAAATTGGAAGTATCTCACTTATAGTGGAGGTACGACCAGTCAAGGTGGCGGTGTTTCTGATATGAACATGGAATGTTGTTATGAATAAGCAACTCGCAAAAATATATAAACCCAACATTGTAAAATTTGCTCTTAATATTTGGCCTCCCTTTTGGGGAGCGGGTATTCGAATAGCCCACATTAGCGCTGACTTTAGGGTTGTTAAGACAGTACTTAAGCTACGCTGGTGGAATAAGAACGCCAATCGTACTCAATATGGCGGCAGTATCTTTTCTCTTACCGATCCCGTTTACTCATTGATGTTAATGGGAATTTTAGGTGAGCGATATTATGTTTGGGATAAAGAAGCGAGCATTAACTTCATCAAGCCGGGGCAATCGGACTTGTATGCAGATTTTGAGATAAGCCAAGGGCAGCTTGACGATATCTATCGCCAGACACAGCTCGGTGAAAAGTGTTTCCCCGAATTTATTATCCACGTGAAAGATAAGCAGGGTAATGTGGTTTCAGAAATTCAACGCACCCTCTATGTAAGAAAGAAGCCGCAATTTAGAGATGACGATGAAGCATTAGAAGCTGAGTGCTAATTAATAGATTTTAAATAGCAAAAAACCTCCTATAAGGAGGTTTTTTCATATCTACATAATGGTTATTAATTGTAACAATTAACAACCACTAGAGAATTAGTCTTCTAGCTCTGCTAGGCACATTTCTTCGTGGATTTGTTTAACCCAGTTAGATACGCGCTCATCAGTTAGCTCAGGTTGACGGTCTTCATCGATACATAAACCAACGAATTGGCTGTCATCGCCTTCAACTAAACCTTTCGATGCTTCGAATTCGTAGCCTTCAGTTGATGTGTGACCTAGGATAGTACCGCCTTTCGCTTCAACGATGTCACGGATAGTACCCATAGCATCACAGAAGTATTCTGCGTAATCTTCTTGGTCGCCACAACCAAAGATAGCAACAAGCTTAGTTGAGAAATCAATAGCTTCTAGCTCTGGGAAAAAGTCATCCCAATCACATTGTGCTTCGCCGTAGTACCACGTGGGGATACCAAGCAGCAGTAGATCGAAGTTATCGATATCTTCTTTGCTGCTTTTTGCAATGTCTTGAACGTGAACGAGCTGTTTGCTCAATTGCTTTTGAATCATCTTAGCAACAGCTTCAGTGTTACCTGTATCGCTACCAAAGAAGAGACCTACACTTGCCATAGAATCATTACCTTTCATTTTGTCTGTTGTCGGTGTAATAAAGTTCGGAAGAGAATCGTTAGATCCCAGTTCCTTCCCAGCTTAGTTGGATTATCCCTTTGGCGATAAAACCCGCACAGCCAAGGAAAAGTACTAACCATACGATGCGACGACCAAATGGAGGAACATTTCCCTGCTTGAGAACGTCCTTAATTGCCATACCGATTAAAAAGAAAATCGCGGCAAACAGGAGATCTAAACCAACAGATTCGATGATGTTCATGTAGTCGTAAAGCATGGGAACCTTATATACCAATTTTGCTTGGGCGCACTATATCACTGTTGTGAGATAAAGTTAATCTGCAGTAATTACACAGCTCTCATTTATCTGCACGAAAAAGCGCAGTTAAGCGATGAATTTTCTAATTGCTCGAAGTACTTCTGCTGGTTTTTCAGCATGCAGCCAGTGACCGGTGTTGGCAATGACGTGCGCTTTTGCATTAGAAAATTGCTGTTGAACGGCTGCTTGATGTTCTGCGGTGAGGTAATCTGAATCCCCACCTTTAATGAGCAAGGTTTTGACCGAGGTTTTCTCGATCGGTTCCCAACCAATAATATGTGGGTAGTTGCTCAATAACGAAGCAACATTGAAGCGCCATTCCATGATGCCTTGCTCTGTTTTGAACAAAGATTTGGTTAAAAACTGGCGAACGCCATCGATCTCGATATGTTTTGCGAGAACCTTGAGTGCATCTGAGCGTGAAGTCGGCTCTTCTTCTATCACGGCTTGCAGGCCTGCGAATACGTTGTCGTGGCGACTCTGAGTGTACGTGACCGGAGCCATATCCAAGACAATCAATTTATGCAGCGCAAGATGTTGTGTCAGTGCCATCGCTACTTTGCCACCCATCGAGTGACCAATCACAGTGACGTCTTCTGACTTAAGATCATGCAGCAGTTGAGCCACGTCTTGTGCCATCGCTTGATAGTTATGAGTGTCACTATGGAAGGATTGACCGTGGTTGCGGAGATCGATACTAAGTACCTGATGATCGGCTTTTAGATCCCTAGCGAGCAAGCCAAGGTTGTCCAGATTACCGAATAATCCATGGATCAAAACAATGGTGTGACCCTCACCTTCAATTTTATAGTTGAGCTGTACTGACATTTTTATCTTATTCATGGTGGGTTTGACGTAGAGTATCCGCGCGGATCTCGCTATAATCCCCCAGAGTTTAAACATTGAGATTGTGAAAAGCGAATGAAAACAATTGAGGTTGATGAGGACCTATACCGTTTTATTGCGGGTCAGACAGAACGTATTGGCGAAAGCGCTTCAGATATTCTGCGCCGCTTGTTACAGGTTGATAGCCAAGGCATGGCTCCGATCGAAGAGATCGTTGAGCCAAAAGGTATCGTTGTTAGCAAAGAGGTAGGCTTTACTCCAGAGAAGTTCGATGGCGTTAAAGAAATGCGCTCACTACTAATATCAGATGAGTTTGCATCACTAAAGAAAGCCATTGATCGTTTCATGCTTGTGTTATCAACACTGCATAAAATCGACCCTTTAAGCTTTTCAGAAGCAACTCAAGTAAAAGGCCGTAAGCGCGTTTACTTTGCAGATAACGAAGCGACGTTGCTAGCAAACGGCAACACGACTAAGCCTAAAGCTATTCCACAAAGTCCTTTTTGGGTTATTACTAATAACAATACAAGCCGAAAAAGACAGATGGTTGAGCAGCTTATGAGCCGCATGAATTTCCAAGCAGAATTGATAGAAAAAGTAACAGGTTCAATTTAACGAAATCTGATTTAAACCTCATAATATCCATGGATAAGAAGATATTATGAGGTTTTTTTGTTTTAAAATTTTATATATAAGGATGTCGAAAA
>NZ_JBFRTN010000075.1:0-40046 GCF_041474095.1 Vibrio sp. 10N.222.54.A3 | reverse complement strand
GGTGATATAGATCTTAAAAGTTAGAAAAAAATTGAAAATAATCGATGAAATATTACATTATGAAATCATACACTTCGAAAAAATAAGTGGTAAATCTATGTTTGGTTAGGTTTTTCCGAGTTTGTTGAGTGGCGGTGTCATATTTGATATAAAAGGGTATCTACTCTTTTATTACGGCACATCTATGTCGCATCTCAACTACAACCATCTGTATTACTTCTGGATGGTTTGCAAGCAAGGCTCTGTTACTAAAGCTGCAGAAGCCCTATTCCTAACACCACAAACGGTAACGGGGCAGATAAAAGCCTTAGAAGAACGCATGGATGGCAAGTTGACCAAGCGTAATGGCCGAAGTGTTGAGCCTACAGAGCTTGGGCAACTGGTCTTTAAATATGCCGATCGTATGTTTGGCCTGAGTTACGAGATGCTGGACATCGTGAATTACAGCCAGCACTCCAATATTCTGTTTGATGTTGGCGTCGCGGATGCGCTCTCTAAAAGACTCGTCAGTAAGATACTGATGTCGACCATCCCTCCAGATAACAGCATTCACTTGCGCTGTTTTGAATCGACCCATGAAATGCTACTTGAGCAACTCTCTCAACATAAGCTCGATATGATTTTGTCTGACTGTCCGGTGGACTCTAGTCAAAGCCCGGGCCTGTTCAGTAAAAAGCTGGGTGAGAGTGGAATGAGCTTTTTTAGTTCAGGTCAGGTTGAAGGGGTTAATTTCCCTGCTGTATTGGAGCAAAGAAAGCTTTTGATCCCTGGCAGCCGAACCTCAATGGGTCGTAAAGTGCTGCAATGGTTTGATAGACAAGGGCTTAAGCCAGATATTTTAGGTGAGTTTGATGATGCCGCATTGATGAAGGCTTTTGCTCGTTACCATCATGACGCAATATTTTTAGCACCGACGCTTTATATGTCTGAAGTGGAAGACGACACATCACTGCAACTATTAGGCGGTATTGAAGAGTTAAAAGAGGAGTACTACGTCATATTTGCTGAGAGGATGATCCAACATCCAGCAGTTAAAAACGTATGTGACGCAGATTTTAGCAAATTGTTCGAGTGAGATAGTTTGTTAATGAATTGATATCGATTATCATAACTCCGCAATATGCCGGAAATACTGATAGCCCGTAGTTGGCGAAAAGGTTGTAGGGAGCCAAACTATGAACTTAAAAGAGATGGAGAAGAACTCAGCACAAGCTGTGATTCTACTCAAAGCCATGGCCAACGAGCGTCGCTTACAGATCTTATGCCTATTACATGGTACTGAACTGTCGGTTGGGGAGTTGTGCGGCAAGTTGGAACTGAGTCAGTCTGCTTTATCTCAACATCTTGCTTGGTTGAGAAGAGATGGTTTGGTCGAAACTCGCAAAGAAGCTCAAACTGTGTATTACACATTGAGTAGTGAAGAAGTAAAAGCGATGATTAACCTACTGCATGGTATTTACTGCAAGTAGCTTATTGCTGGTGGGAGGGGGATTTCTTATCAGCGATAGAATGACACAAGGAAGTGTTAGCATTTCACATTGAACGTTAGTGTTTACCTATCTACCTATCTACCTATCTACCTATCTACCTATCTACCTATCTACCTATCTATCTACCTATCTACGTACCAATTTGCTTCTCTATTTATTTTTCTGATTGTTTGTTTTATCTATCTGCTTAAATTGTTTATCGGTCAGAAAAACGGCTGTTAGCACGTAAAATAAAAGCGTTACTCAAAATTTAGATATAAAAAAACCGGCCTAGGCCGGTTTTTTTCGTTTTGCGTTGTAATCAAATTTCTATTAAAGAGCTTTGATTGCAGCAGCGAAACGAGACTTATGACGTGCAGCTTTATTCTTATGAATAAGGCCTTTAGTCGCCATACGGTCAAGAAGTGGTGTAACTTCTACAAGAGCAGCAGTTGCAGCTTCTTTATCACCAGCTGCGATAGCTGCGATAGTCTTTTTCATGTAAGTGCGCATCATAGAACGACGGCTAGCATTGTGCTGGCGACGTTTCTCAGCTTGGATAGCGCGCTTCTTAGCAGATTTACTGTTTGCCAAGGGTCTAACTCCCAAAAACTTAGTTCGGTGACAATTTAAGGGCGAGGACTATCCCTCATTAGCGCTTAATTGTCAAATGATTTGTGCAAAAACCAATCGTAGCCAAACAAACTTTGGTATGGAAAGGTCATCGCGGTTAAGATGGCGGGGATTCTAACAGCATTTTTAGACCAATGCTAATAAATATGCTTCTTAGGACAGGATAGTATTTATCCTCGCTTGAAAGTAATCAACCAGTGTCAGAGGTTTCTGTGAGTAAACGACTATTAAAGTCAGGCCTTATTGTCAGCGCAATGACTTTTGTTTCCCGTGTATTGGGGCTAGTACGTGATGTAGTAGTAGCAAATTTGATGGGGGCAGGAGCGAGTGCCGACGTATTTTTCTTCGCTAATAAAATTCCTAATTTCTTACGTCGACTTTTTGCAGAGGGTGCGTTTTCTCAAGCGTTTGTTCCTGTATTAACGGAATATCACGCCGCAGGTGATAAAGATAAGACACGAGATTTAATTGCTAAGGTGTCGGGTACGCTCGGGGTTTTAGTTTCTATTGTCACCGTTATCGGGGTATTGGGCTCTGGCGTGATCACCGCGATGTTTGGTGCGGGTTGGTTTATCGACTGGCTAAATGATGGTCCATCAGCGCCAAAGTTTGAGTTGGCGAGCTTTATGCTCAAGATTACCTTTCCTTATTTATGGTTTATTACCTTCGTTGCTTTATCTGGTGCCATTCTTAATACATTAGGTAAGTTTGCGGTCTCTTCTTTTACGCCTGTGTTCTTGAACGTGATGATCATAGGCGCTGCGTGGTTTATCTCACCTAATTTAGATCAACCAGAAATTGGTTTGGCGATTGGTGTGTTTCTTGGTGGCTTAGTCCAATTCCTTTTCCAAATGCCTTTCTTGATCAAAGCGGGTGTATTGGTTAAGCCGAAGTGGGGCTGGAGAGATCCAGGTGTGGTTAAGATCCGCACATTAATGATCCCTGCTTTGTTCGGTGTGTCGGTCAGCCAAATCAACTTATTGTTTGATACCTTTATTGCCAGCTTCCTCGCAACAGGCTCTATCAGTTGGTTGTACTACTCAGACCGACTGCTTGAATTTCCTCTCGGTTTATTCGGTATCGCGATTGCGACTGTGATTCTTCCTGCTTTGTCTCGTAAACACGTAGATGCTCAAGGGGAAGGGTTCGCGCATACCATGGATTGGGGCGTGCGCATGGTGTTGCTGCTTGGTATTCCTGCGATGTTAGGTCTTATCGTTTTAGCTAAGCCGATGCTGATGGTGCTATTTATGCGTGGTGAGTTCTCTCCACACGATGTACAGCAAGCATCGATGTCATTGGTAGCTTACGCATCAGGCTTGCTTAATTTCATGCTGATTAAAGTTTTAGCTCCGGGCTATTACTCTCGCCAAGATACCAAAACACCGGTTAAGTACGGCATTATCGCTATGGTGACCAATATGGTGTTTAACGCGATCTTTGCTTATTTTTATGGCTATGTGGGTTTGGCGATTGCGACGGCACTGTCTGCCTTTGTGAATATGGCCTTGTTATATCGAGGATTGCACCTTGCGGGTGTGTATCAATTAACTAAGACAACCTTGTTGTTCAGTGCCAAATTAATTATCTCAGGTGTGGTGATGGTAGCGGCTATTTTATGGCAGCTGGATAACATGCAACATTGGCTTGAATGGAGCTTTAGCCAGAGAGCGCTGACATTAACTGGCTTGATTGGACTTGGTGGCTTTGTTTATATTGTTTCGGTACTGATTTTAGGTATCCGAGTAAAACATTTAAAAGCAGCGACAGATTAATACTGATTAGTATATAATCCGTCGGTTTCACACAATAAATGATGCAAATAACAGGTTTTAGCTGATCATAATGGAACTGATCCGAGGTATACACAATATTAAAGCGCAGCATCATGGCTGTGTATTAACCATAGGTAACTTCGATGGTGTTCATTTAGGACATCAAGAGGTTTTGAGTCAGGTTTCTAAACAAGCTGCAGCATTAGGGCTACCTTCTGTTGTTATGACGTTTGAACCGCAGCCTATGGAGCTGTTTGCCCGAGATAGAGCGCCAGCACGTTTAACTCGTTTACGAGACAAATACGTGCAACTGAGTAAGCTAGATATCAGTCGCTTATTGTGTGTTAATTTTAATCAGTATTTTGCAAGTTTATCCGCGGAAGCATTCATTAAGGATCTTTTGGTTGATAAGCTTGGTGTGAAGTTCTTGGTGGTTGGTGACGATTTTTGCTTTGGTAAAGGTCGTACCGGTAATTTCGCTATGCTCAAAGAGGCGGGCGAGAAGTACGGTTTTGAGGTGGTCAGCACCCAAAGCTATTGCTTAAACCAATTACGAGTAAGCAGTACTGAGATACGAAATGCATTAGCGGTCGATGACTTGGCTGCAAGTGCTACCATGTTAGGACGTGATTACAGTATTAGTGGTCGAGTGTCCCATGGTCGAAAACTAGGGAGAACTATCGGTTTTCCTACCGCTAATATTCCATTAAAGCGTTGTGTTTCTCCTGTATCGGGAGTGTATGTTGTTGAAGCTTTGGATATCGACGGTGTTCCTGTCGGTGGCGTTGCTAATATTGGACAACGACCAACAGTTAATGGGGTAAGGCAGCAATTGGAAGTGCATTTTTTTGACTTTAAAGCCAATTTATATGGTAAACAGTTAGAAGTACGACTTTTGCACAAACTGCGCGACGAGATAAAATTTGAATCGTTCGACGCACTAAAGAATCAAATAGAATTGGATGCTGAAGCCGCAAGGGTGTGGCTGCTTCAGCTAAAGAATTAATCGGATGATTCCACCGATTAACATAATGTCTAACTTCGCCCAATATAACGGAATTAAGAATCGATGAGTGATTATAAAGATACCCTGAACTTACCAGAAACAGGGTTCCCAATGCGCGGCAATCTGGCAAATCGTGAGCCAGAAATGCTGAAGCGTTGGTACAAAGAAGATCTTTACGGCGAAATCCGTAAGGCAAAGAAAGGTAAAAAATCTTTCGTACTGCATGATGGCCCTCCATACGCGAACGGCGATATTCACATTGGCCACGCGCTGAATAAGATTCTTAAAGACATTATTATCAAATCTAAGACCCTTTCTGGTTTTGATGCACCGTACATCCCTGGTTGGGACTGTCACGGTCTTCCAATCGAGCTAATGGTTGAGAAGAAGAAAGGTAAGCCTGGTCAGAAGATTTCGGCGGCTGAATTCCGCGAAGAGTGTCGAAAGTACGCTGCGGGTCAAGTTGAAGGTCAGAAAGAGAGCTTCAAACGTCTTGGCATCATGGGCGAGTGGGACAAACCTTATCGCACTATGGATTTTGGCACAGAAGCGAACATCATTCGTTCTCTTGGCAAAATCGCAGACAAAGGTCACCTTCTTAAAGGTTTCAAACCCGTTCACTGGTGTACTGATTGTGGTTCTGCTCTGGCTGAAGCTGAAGTTGAATACAAAGATAAAGTTTCTCCATCTATCGATGTGAAATTTACAGCAGCTGACGAAGCGGCGCTTCTAGAGAAATTTACTCTAGCTGAAGGTCATGCGGGTCAAGGCGAAATTTCTATCGTTATCTGGACAACAACACCATGGACTCTGCCTGCTAACCGCGCAGTATGTCTACGTGATGATCTTGAATACGTGCTTATCCAAGTTGAAGCGAATGGCGACCAGCCTGCTCAACGTATCGTTGTTGCTTCTGAACTAGCAAAAGACGTAATGGATCGTGCAGGTATCGAGCACTTCCACAACCTTGGTTTTGCTACAGGTGCTGATCTTGAGCTTTCTCAGTTCAACCACCCGTTCTACGACTTTACTGTTCCTGCAGTTCTTGGCGATCACGTAACAACAGATTCAGGTACTGGTGTGGTTCACACTGCGCCTGGTCACGGTCAAGAAGATTTCGTGGTTGGTAAAAAGTACAACCTAGAAATCGCTAACCCAGTTGGTTCTAACGGCGTTTACCTGCCAGATACAGAGCTATTTGCTGGTCAGCACGTATTCAAAGCGAACGACTCTGTTTTAGAAGTTCTAAAAGAGAAAGGTGCACTTCTGCATCACCACGCTTACGAGCACAGCTACCCACACTGTTGGAGACACAAAACTCCAATCATCTTCCGCGCAACACCACAATGGTTCATCTCTATGGATCAAGCTGGCCTACGTGCTAAAGCACTAGAGTCAATCAAGAGTGTTGAGTGGTTGCCTGAATGGGGTCAAAGCCGTATCGAAGGCATGGTTGAAGGTCGTCCTGAGTGGTGTATCTCTCGTCAACGTACTTGGGGTGTGCCAATTGCTTTGTTTGTTCATAAAGAAACAGCAGAACTTCACCCAGAAAGCCCAGCGCTTATTGAAAAAGTTGCGAAGCTAGTTGAAGAGAAAGGCATTCAAGCTTGGTGGGATGTAGACGCTGCTGAACTTATGGGCGCAGAAGACGCTGATAAGTACGAAAAAGTAATGGATACGTTAGACGTATGGTTCGACTCAGGTGTTACGCACTTCTCTGTTGTTGATTCTCGTGAAGAGTACAACTTTCCGAACGAAGAGCGCACTCACAGTGCTGATCTTTACCTTGAAGGTTCAGACCAACACCGTGGTTGGTTCCAGTCTTCTCTAATTTCATCTATCGCGATGAAAGACGAAGCACCGTACAAGCAAGTACTAACGCACGGTTTCGTAGTGGATGGTAACGGCCGTAAGATGTCTAAATCTATCGGTAACGTTGTTGCTCCTAAAGACGTAACCAACAAGCTAGGTGCAGATATCCTGCGTCTATGGGTTGCTTCTACAGACTACACGGGTGAAGTTGCGGTTTCTGATGAAATCCTGAAGCGTTCAGCGGATGCTTACCGTCGTATTCGTAACACGGCTCGTTTCTTCCTAGCGAACTTGAACGGTTTCAACCCTGAAACTGACCTAGTTCCTGCTGAAGAGATGGTTGCACTTGATCGCTGGGCTGTTGGCCGTGCTCAAGCTGCACAAGAAGAGATTGTTAAAGCATACGGCGAGTACAACACTCACGGTGTGACTCAACGTCTAATGCAGTTCTGTTCTATCGAAATGGGTTCTTTCTACCTAGACGTAATCAAAGACCGTCAGTACACAGCGAAGCAGGGCAGCCATGCTCAACGTAGCTGTCAAACGGCGCTTTACTACATCGTAGAAGCTCTAGTTCGTTGGATGGCACCTATCATGTCGTTCACTGCAGATGAAATTTGGAACGAAATGCCAAGCTCTTTACCAACTGGAGAGCAGCGCGACACGTTCGTATTCACAGGTGAGTGGTTCGAAGGTCTATTTGGTCTTGCAGAAGGCGAAGAGCTAAGCAACGAATTCTGGACTGAAATCCAGTCTGTTCGTGGCGCAGTGAACAAGCTTCTTGAAGATGCTCGTAAAGAGAAAACGATCGGTGGTGCACTGCAAGCTGAAGTTACTCTATACGCTGACGATGCACTAGCGGCTAAAATCAACAAGCTAGAAGATGAGCTACGTTTCGTACTTATCACCTCTACAGCTGTTGTTAAGCCACTGAGCGAGAAGTCTGATGCAGCGCAAGCGACAGACGTTGCTGGTCTATTCGTTGAAGTTGCGGCTACTGAAGCTGAGAAGTGTGACCGTTGCTGGCACCACACTCCAGATGTAGGCACTATCGAAGGTCACGAGAAAGTTTGTGGTCGTTGTGTGTCGAACATCGACGGTGAAGGCGAAGTGCGTAAGTTCGCATAACGACTCAGAGAAAGACTGAACTTTTTGTAAAAATCATAGCCCCAGTATCAACTGGGGTTATTTTTAGTTATAGGAAATGTGTTTAACCAAGTTGGTAATCAAGGTCACGTAAGGTGACTAACAATGAATACCAACTTCGTAAATACTAGGAATAGAAATGAGTGAAGTTTCGTTAAAACAATCTGGTGTACGTTGGTTATGGCTGGCTCTATTGGTCTTCTTGGCTGATATCGGCATTAAACTCTTTGTCATGGACAATATGGGTTATGGTTGGGCAAACCGTATTGAGGTGCTGCCATTCTTTAACTTTTTGTACGTGCATAACTACGGTGCAGCGTTTAGCTTCTTGAGTGATCAAAGTGGTTGGCAGCGTTGGTTATTTACGGGTATCGCATTTGCGGTAACAGGTATGCTGACGTACTGGATGAGCAAACTACCAGCAACAGAGAAGTGGAATAACATTGCTTATGCGATCATCATTGGTGGTGCAGTAGGTAATGTGTTTGACCGAGTCGTACATGGCTTTGTTGTCGATTACTTAGACTTCTACTGGGGCACTTACCACTGGCCTGCATTTAACTTAGCGGATATGGGAATCTGTATAGGTGCTGCGATGATCATCCTAGATGGTTTCCGTAAGAAAGACGAAAGCAAATAGCTTGCTTCAAAGTCAGTCTATGACTCACAGAATAGAATAGCCCTAAGCGCTGTCGGTTGATTCCGACGGCGCTTTTTTTTATGCTTCAGTCAACAAGGAAGCAAAGCACAGCGCATCCTCAAATAATAAAGAAGTCTAAGGAAAGTAACGTGGCAGCAATTAAAAATGATTCAGCAGTAACTCTACATTTTACGATTAAAATGAAGGATGGTTCAGTTGCCGATAGTACGGAGAACATGGGCAAACCAGCGAAGTTCGTCATGGGTGATGGCAGCCTAAGTGAGAACTTTGAAGCGTGCTTACTTGGACTTGAAGCCGGCACTGAAAAGTCTATCGAACTGAAGGCGGAAGACGCGTTTGGTATGCCAAACCCAGATCATATTCACTATATGGATCGTGCTAAGTTTGTTGGCGACTCTGAAGTTGAAGTGGGCACGATCATGGCATTTTCAGGTCCTGACGGTATGGAAATTCCAGGTATTATTACTGAGATCGCAGGTGATTCAGTGACGGTTGATTTTAATCACCCACTCGCTGGTCAAGACGTTAGCTTTGACGTCAATATCTTAACGGTAGAATAACTCTCTTAACGTTAGAATAGCTGTCTTCACGCTAGAATAAGATAGCCTTACAGCTGTGATCTCACCCAGAGCTTCACTGTCTAGACGCTTCACTGTAGAATGCGAACCTCGCTGACGGCGAACTCTATAGAAGCAACCTTAGTACCGCGGTAAATGATGAGCAATGAAATGAAAATAATGTTAGCTAACCCTCGTGGCTTTTGTGCCGGTGTCGATCGTGCGATCAGCATCGTAGAGCGTGCACTCGAAATGTATCAGCCACCGATCTATGTTCGCCATGAAGTGGTACACAACCGCTTTGTTGTTGAGGGGCTCAAGCAGCGTGGTGCTATTTTTGTCGAAGAACTGAGTGAGGTGCCAGACGACAACATCGTGATCTTTTCGGCTCACGGTGTTTCTCAAGCGGTTCGTAAAGAAGCGAAAGAGCGTGAGTTAACGGTATTTGATGCGACGTGTCCTTTGGTGACTAAAGTTCATATGGAGGTTGCTCGTGCGAGCCGCAAACATATGGAAGTGGTACTGATTGGCCACGCAGGTCACCCTGAAGTGGAAGGCACTATGGGTCAGTACGCGAGCCAAACTGGTGGTATGTACTTGGTTGAAAGACCAGAGGACGTACAGAACCTCGTGGTGAATGATCCAAGTAACCTGCACTATGTTAGCCAAACTACGCTATCAGTAGATGAAACTGCAGATGTGATTGAAGAGCTACGTCGAGTGTTCCCTGAGATTCAAGGCCCACGTAAAGACGACATCTGTTACGCGACTCAAAACCGTCAAGACGCTGTGCGTGAGATGGCGAATGACGTTGATGTGGTGATAGTGGTTGGTTCTAAGAACTCATCGAATTCAACTCGTCTAAAAGAGCTAGCTGAGAAACTAGGCACACCAGGCTACCTAACTGACTGTCCTGAAGACATTCAAACCGAGTGGGTTGAAGGGAAAAAGAAAATCGGTGTAACAGCCGGTGCTTCTGCTCCTGAAGAGCTGGTAAACCAAATTCTAGATCGTATTCGTGAGCTAGGTGCGACTGACGTTGAAGAGATTCAAGGTCGTGAAGAGAACATGTTCTTTGAAGTACCAAAAGAGCTACAGATTAAGCAAGTCGACTAATCTCTATTGATTGGTGACAAGATCGATGCGTAACACTATCGATTTGCAAACACTATTGATTTGTAAACAGCAGGAAGCCAACGTTGATACGTTGGCTTTTTTGATCGTGCTTTGGAACAAGGCGTCTAATTCTAACGCGTTACTGGAGACCGAGTTGCTCTTTTAAAGTCTTTAAATAACGACGACTCACCGGGACTTCAAAGCCAGTCAGGGTAATGATCTCTGCTAATCCATTTTCTAGCAGTTTGATCTCTTGGATCGATTTTATGTTGATCAAATATTGTCGATGGCAGCGGATCAAATCGGTCTTTTCTTCCAAGATCTTCAGGGTTAGTTGCGAGGTTGCTGTTTGTGATGAGCTACGAACATGCACGCCACTGATATCAGAATAGGCGCATTCAACCGTTTGGCTTGCCATGATCACAATGCGGTTATGACCAATACACGGAATCTGCTCTAAGTGGCAGGGAGCAATCGCAGAGATGTTCTGTTCTGGTGCTTTCTGATTTTGTTTGATGACCTTATTCAGGCGACAAACGCTCTTGTTTAATCGACAAGGCTCGACTGGCTTAAGTAGGTAATCAAAAGCGTTATCTTCAAAGGCTTGAATCGCATATTGGTCGTAGGCGGTGACGAATACCACGTAGGGCATGGTATCTGGGTCAAGCATGCTTAACAGCTCAATCCCAGTAACCTGCGGCATTTGAATGTCCAAATACACGACATCAGGCTTGAGTAGGTTGATCTGTTTCAGTCCTTCGATCGCGTTACTCGCTTGGCCTATGATTTCCACTTCTCCGGTTTCGGTCAGCAGCTCAATCAGCTCTTCGCGAGCAAAAAGCTCATCATCGATAACTAGTGCCTTTAACATCCTACAATCTTCATCTTGGTTCTATCCCTGCTTGGTTCACGCTTATCTTTTAAATGTCTGCTTCTAAATGTTTCAACTCGGAGCGATCCGTCTCCGAAAATACCATTATTTGAGTATAGGTATGATAAAGCTCATTCGAGTAAATTGCTGTGGTTGAGATTCTATTTTTAGTGCTGAATCTTGTCCAAAGAAATTAGTGAGTCGTTTATCAACAATTTCCATCCCTAATCCTACATGATCTTGAGATGGCTTCTGATAATTACCTGCATTGTCTTCAACGGTTAACTTGAACCCACCCTCGAAAGCCTCGCTAGAGATCTTTACTTTACCGCCTTCCAACATATTAGATATCCCATGTTTGATGGCGTTTTCTACCAGCGGTTGCAGGGTAAAGCTCGGCAATTGAGATTCATATAACTGCGGGTCGATATCCCATTCCACTTCTAGTCGATCGGTAAAGCGTGCTTTCTCTATGGTCAGGTAAGCGTTGACGTGTGCCAGTTCGTCTTTGAGCTTCACGGTGTTGATGTTCTGCTTTAGGTTGCTTCTAAAGAAGTGAGACAGGTGTTGAATCAACTCTCGAGCTTTATCTGGGTCACGACGTGTTACTGCGCTGATAGTATTAAGCGCATTGAACAAGAAGTGCGGGTTCACTTGAGCGTGCAGCAGTTTGATTTCTGCTTGTGTCAGTAGCGTTTGCTGCTGCTGGTAGTTGCTAAATAGGATCTGGCTCGATAATAGTTGAGCGATACCTTCACCCATCGACATATTGATAGTTGAGAATAGTTTCAGCTTTGGCTCATAGAGCTTGATGGTGCCGACCACTTCGTTACCCGCGCGCAATGGAATAATCAACGCAGAACCCAATTTACAATCCTGCGACAAGGAGCATTGGTATGGGTTCTCTTTGCCATCAAGGTAGATGATGTCGTTCTGTTCCATCGAAGTGAGCGTGCTTTGCGATGAAATCGGGGTGTTCGGAATATGGTGTTCATCACCAATACCAACGAACGCGAGGATTTTCTCTCGGTCGGTAATCGCTACCGCCCCTACGTTGGTCTCTTCATAAACGATACGTACGATTTTTTGTGCGTTATCGGAATTGAACCCACCATGCAAAATACCCACCGAACGTTCGGCAATGGTCAGTGCGCGGCGTGAGAAGGTAGCCGAGTACTTTTCGAAGATGGTTTTTCTGTCTTGGATGATGCTCATGAACAGTGCTGCACCGACCGAGTTAGCGATGATCATTGGCGCCGCAATATCGGAGACCAGAGCATAGGATTGTTCGAAGGGTTTGGCGACTGCGAGCAGAATCAACATTTGAATAATTTCTGCAAATAGGGTGACAGAGAACACTACCAGCGGATTAAACAGCTGACTGGCTTTGTTCTTTCTGACTAAGTACACATGCAGCAGGCCGCCAATCAAGCCTTCTGCTGTCGTTGAGATAGCACAAGCTAAGTCCGTAAATCCACCCAATGAATAGCGATGAATCCCGCCAGTAAAGCCGACCGCAAAGCCAACTACAGGACCACCAAACAAACCGCCCATTACCGCACCCATCGCACGCGTGTTGGCGATGGCATCATTGATCTGCAGTCCGAAATAGGTACCCATAATGCAGAACAGGGAAAACAGAACGTAGCAGCTGATCTTATGGCTTAAGCGAGATGAGATGCTCAACAAAGGGAGAATCAGTGGGGTTTTACTCAGCATGTAAGCAATCACTAAGTAGACGCAGGTTTGTTGCAGCAGAGAGAGAATGAGTTCCATATTTTCACCTATTGAGACGCTTGTTAAGTGTAAAGCTCATTGCTTGGTAACGGTAGCTTTGCTTGTGTTTTCGTAGGTTATATTCGCTTCCCAGAGTCGAAAGCACTAACGCCTGAAAACACTAAAGCCCATCACAGTGGACGGGCTTTAGTCTTAGATTCCACGAATCACTGAGTGATTACGGGAGCAAGCGAAGTTGTGTTTGGCTGTTCTTTTGTCTCTTTCTATGAAGATTGGTCTCTTGTTCCCAAGAGCCTTAAAGAACTAGGCTGTTTTGGTAACGCCTTTTGCTTCTTTCTCTTCTTCATCAGCTAGGTCGATATCGCCTTTGCCTTTTGAAATTTTAATAACGTAAGCCGCAACACCTAGCGCACTCACCACACCAATGATGGTTGAGATTTGCATTGGTAGACCGAAGCCCAGTTGGCTGTTGTTCAGGATGAATGTGATACACACAGACGTCATGAAGATAGCTGGAACAGTTGTTACCCAGTGCAGTTTGTTGTGGCGAAGTAGGTAAGCTGAAGCTGTCCACAGCATCATTACGGCTGTTGATTGGTTAGCAAAACCGAAGTAGCGCCAGATGATACCGAAATCAACTTGAGTCAGGATGCCACCGATAACGAACAGTGGTAACGCCATTAGTAGACGGTTACGCAGTGTTTTCTGTTCCATGTTGAAGTATTCAGCAAGGATAAGACGGCTTGAACGGAACGCTGTGTCACCAGAAGTGATTGGTAGGATAACCACGCCAAGGAAAGCAAGGATACCGCCAAATACACCCAGTAGACCAAATGAAGCGCTGTATACCACGTTACCTGGGCCGCCGTTTGCAATTGCGTCAGACAGAGACTCAACCGAACCGAAGAAAGACAGAGCAAGTGCACACCAGATTAGAGCGATGATGCCTTCACCAATCATTGCGCCGTAGAATACGAAGCGACCGTTCTTCTCGTTTTCCATACAACGCGCCATCAGAGGAGACTGAGTGGCGTGGAAGCCAGAGATAGCACCACATGCGATAGTGATGAAGAGAGCAGGCCAAAGTGGTAGGTTATTCGGGTTCATGTTGGTGAACATGTCGCTGATCTCAAAGCCCCCCATGATTTGGTGTTCGTCAGATAGACCAATCGCAGTGATTAGGCCAACAGACATAAAGATAAGCAGTGCACCGAACAGTGGGTAGAAGCGACCAATGATTTTATCGACAGGGACAATCGTTGCGATGATGTAGTAAGCAAAGATGATAACAACCATCGTAGTTGCAGACATCGCGAAATCAGTTTGGTCGTTCACTAGGTTAGTGATCATACCTGCTGGAGCAGATACGAATACCACACCAACAAGAAGCAGTAGAACAATGGCAAAGATGTTCATAAAGTGTTTTGCGCCATTGCCTAGGTAACGTCCAGTGATGGTTGGAACCGAAGCTCCGCCATTACGGATAGATAACATACCTGAGAAGTAGTCGTGTACTGCACCTGCGAAGATACAACCTAGAACGATCCAAAGCATTGCTGCTGGACCATAAAGGGCACCCATGATAGGGCCGAAGATTGGACCTACACCTGCGATGTTAAGCAGCTGAACTAGGTAAACCTTTGGTGTCGACATTGGAACGTAGTCCACGCCATCTTGCTTAGTGTGAGCAGGTGTTTGGCGTTTTTCATTGATACCGAAAATCTTCTCGATAAAGGTACCGTAAATAAAGTAGCCACCAATGAGTGCTGCGACACAGGTAAGAAACCACATCATAATTTGTTATCCCTGAATGTATTAATTAAGTCAGGGTGTATATTAAAGGAGTCGATGAGAAGAAACTTCCGCTACGAGAGTGAGTGGTCGAATAGCCAATTTAGCGGTGTTATAACTGATTTAGTGGTTTGTTCACTGTGCTGAGTGGCCGATATTTCTATCGAGAGGCCTATTAGCTCTATAGAGAGGTTGTTTGAGTTGGCTTAACGGCGACTATTGATTCTGAGTGGTCGGAATGAACCTAAAGTGGCGAACATTAGACAATAAGTGGACATCGATAGGCGTTCAGCGGAGAATCACCACAAAGGCAGCGCTTCGTCAGAAAGTGGTGAAGTAACAATATAAAGGATTGAAATGAAAAAAATAATCGTACTATTCGCCGTGGCATTTAGCCTTGCAGGATGCAGCGCCAATGTTCAAGATTTAGCAGCTGAAGGCAATTGGCAAGAGATTGGCTATCGTGATGGTATCAAAGGCCACACTCAGCGTTCGTATTCAGAGATGACTGAGCTTGGCGCAGTCGATCAAGCGAGTTACACAGAAGGTTATCACCTAGGTGTGACTGAATATTGTAATCCGAACCATGCTTATCAGATTGGTTTATCTGGTCAGGTGTATGAAGGCGTGTGTTCTGGTACGGAAGACGCTCAACGTTTCCGTATGGAATGGCAACGCGGCTGGGACGAGTTCTCAAACGACTATTAAGCCCAAGCTAGCCATAAAAAATTAAAACTAAAAAAAGACCAGTACCGCGTGTGTGCTGGTCTTTTTGTATGTCGTTGAAGTAGCTGTCTAAATGAGAAGCTACAAGCCAAATTAAGATTACTGATTATTCTCGACGGCTTTTCTCAAGAAGCCATTTTGCTTATCAAGCTGAGCCTTGGCTAACTCTAAATCTAGCCCTGTTAGAATCATCAAAATCGATAACTTCACATCGTAATCAGTCGCTTTAAGTGTCGACACCGCCAGTGCTTTATCGCACTCCGTTGCTTGGATAACGATACGAGCGGCGCGGGCAACCAACTTTTCATTGGTCGCTTTTACGTCGACCATAAGGTTTTGGTAGCTCTTACCAATGCGAATCATGCTGGCAGTGGTCAGCATATTAAGCACCAGCTTTTGTGCTGTACCTGATTTGAGTCGTGTTGAACCAGTCAATGCTTCTGGGCCAACCACCGGGCTAATTGCGATTTGAGCGATTTCAGCAATTGGAGAGTCAGGGTTACAAGATAATGCAACCGTTACTGCGCCAAGCTGATTGGCATAGTTGAGTGCACCAATCACGTAAGGTGTGCGACCGCTCGCAGCAATACCTACCACGACATCATTTTCTGAAAACTGAATCGCTTTCAGATCTTCAATGCCGAGAGTTAGCGAGTCTTCTGCACCTTCTTTGGCTTTTAAAATCGCCTCTGGTCCGCCTGCAATTAAGCCGATAACCATTTTGTCCGAAACACCGAAAGTCGGTGGGCATTCTGAGGCGTCTAACACACCTAATCGACCACTGGTGCCTGCGCCCATATAAATCAGTCGACCACCGTTTTGAAAGGCATGAGCAATTTTATCGACCGCTTTCGCGATCTGTGGCAGTTCCGCTTCAATCGCCAGTGGGACTTGTTTGTCTTGTTGGTTAATCTTTTCAACCACTTCGAGAGAGGTGAGCAGATCAATATCCATAGTGTCAGGGTTTCTCCCCTCCGAAACGAGGTGCGAGAGCGCTGATATGAGAGCGTCGTTACTCATAATGATCCTTAAATGGTGATTCTAAAATGATGGTTCTAAAGTTGTTTAGTCAGCACGATAGAGAACGCCTAGAGAGGCCGCTCTGCTTGCGCCAGTCACTTCTGGTAAATTGCTTGGCAGTTGATGAATATGACGTTGAGCAAGCCACGCAAAAGCCATCGCTTCCATGTAATCGGCGTTCACGCCTTTACTGGTGGTTGAGTCAACCTCCCAACTTGGAAGCAGTTCAGACAGCCTCTTCATCAACAATGGATTTCGTGTACCACCGCCACACACATACAGTGCAGGCTGGTCACCCAAGCGATAAGTCTCCACTTCATTGGCTATCGTCAATGCGGTGTATTCGCAAAGTGTGCGCTGAACATCTTCTGCTGCAAGATCTTTAAATTCTGTTAATTGTTGCTCTAGCCACGGTAGATTAAACAGTTCTCTACCAGTACTTTTCGGTGGTATTTGAGATAGATAAGATTCATTTAACAACTGTTCGAGAAAGGCTTGATTGAGCTGACCTTTAAGCGCAAATTGGGCATCACGGTCAAACTTATCGCCCGTGTGTTTATCAACCCAAGCGTCCATCAACATATTGCCCGGGCCAGTATCATAACCAAGTGTTGGCTGATTAGGGCGCAGCACTGAAATATTCGAGATACCACCAATATTCAACACCACAACTGAGCTGTCTTGTGGCTGGAAAATAGTATGGTGGAAGGCAGGGACTAATGGCGCACCTTGTCCGCCTAATGCCATGTCTTTACGCCTGAAATCGGCAACCGTTTGAATCTGTGTTTTAGCGGCAATGATGTTGGCATCACCCAACTGCATGGTAAATGGAGATTCGCCGCTTGGCTGGTGGAATACCGTTTGACCATGATTACCAATCGCAGTCACAGAAGATGCAGGTGTACCTGACTTTTCGAGAAGTTGCAAAACCGCATCGCCAAACAGATGGCCAAGCTGGTGGTCGAGTTCTCCAATGGCAATTAAATCGGTTTTCTGACCAATACAAACTTCAAGCAGACGCACTTTGAGGTCGTCAGGCATTGGGAACTCATCATGAGCAAGCAATGTGATGCGCGTATCTTCAATCGACACTAAGGCAGTATCAACACCGTCCATACTCGTCCCTGACATCACACCGATATACAGTTCTTTATGATCCATTTCTAAGCTCTTGCACTGCATTCTTAAAGTCTTCCACAGATTGGTTTAAAAACATTGTAAAGCAAATTTAAAGAGAATAACCTCGGGAAGTTTATGAAATTAGGTTTAATAAGGGATAAATATGGGACCGTTGTGGGTTGATGTTGCAGGCTACGAACTGACTGCGGAAGACAAAGAAATTTTAGAGCACCCAACTGTTGGTGGTCTCATCTTATTTGCTCGAAACTACCACGATAGCAAACAGTTATCGGCGTTAAACAAAGAAATTCGCAAGGTAGCGAAACGTCCTATTTTGATTGGTGTTGACCAAGAAGGTGGTCGAGTTCAGCGTTTTCGTGACGGCTTTTCAATTATTCCTGCTGCTCAGGAATTTGCGACTAAGAATAACGGTGAACATTTAGCAGAACAGGCTGGCTGGCTGATGGCGGCAGAATTGATTGCCCACGATATCGATCTGAGCTTTGCGCCAGTATTAGACAAAGGCCACGACTGTAAAGCAATTGGTAGCCGAGCGTTTGGTGAAGATATTGATACCATTGTTCGTCATAGCAGCGCTTTCATCAAAGGCATGAAGTCGGTTGGCATGGCGACGACAGGCAAGCACTTCCCTGGACATGGTGGCGTGATTGCTGACTCACACTTAGAGACGCCATATGACCCTAGAGACGACATCTTCGAAACCGATATGGCAATCTTCAAGGCGCAAATTGAAGCTGGAATATTGGATGCCATGATGCCAGCTCACGTGGTTTTCTCTCACTATGATGATCAACCTGCGAGTGGTTCACAGTATTGGCTACAGAAAGTATTGAAGCAGCAGCTTGGGTTTAAAGGCTTGGTATTCTCTGACGATTTAACGATGGAAGGCGCTGCCATTATGGGTGGACCAGCCGACAGAGCGAAAGCGGCCTTGAATGCAGGTTGTGACATGGTGTTGATGTGTAATAAACGAGATGCACAAATTGAAGCTCTGGATAACTTAGCGATTCAAGAGGTGCCTTTAGCCAACTCATTGCTTAAAAAACACAGCTTTGATTTGTCGACACTTCACTCGGATGCTAGGTGGAAAGAGACCTCAGAGACGATTAAGCGAATGCTAGGCAGTGAGTGATAAATAAACACATAATAATTTTAGATAAGGCGATATGATAAATATCGCCTTTTTTGTATGTGTGATCCATGGTTTAAACCTATTTATCTCTTAGAGTGAGCTAAATTCAATGTGTAAGATAAAATTTACAGTTAATGTTTTTTATTGTTTACACTTGCAATCGTTTTTTTAGCTGTTATTGTGTTTTTAAAGATTGTTAGCCCAAATGGAAATGTTGGGTGTAAAAATAAATATACAGGTTGAGTTATGCAGAAAAGTGAATTAAGCAATGTCAATATCATCGACGAACAGGTACTGATTACTCCTGAGGAGTTAAAAGCAAAACTGCCTTTGAGTGATAATGCTCGTCGTTTCATTCAAGAGTCTCGTCAAACTATCGCAAACATCATTCATAAGAAAGATCATCGCATGCTTGTTGTATGTGGCCCATGTTCTATCCATGACATTGAAGCTGCGAAAGAGTACGCGAAACGCCTAAAAGCCTTATCTGAGCAACTTAGCGATCAACTGTATATTGTTATGCGTGTTTACTTTGAGAAACCTCGTACCACTGTCGGTTGGAAAGGTTTGATCAATGACCCACATCTAGACGGCACTTTCGATATTGAGCATGGTCTGCATGTAGGTCGTGAACTACTTGTTGAACTCGCTGAGATGGAAATCCCACTAGCGACTGAAGCATTAGACCCAATTAGCCCGCAATACCTAGCAGATACCTTCAGCTGGGCGGCTATTGGCGCTCGTACGACTGAATCTCAAACTCACCGTGAGATGGCAAGTGGTCTTTCAATGCCAATCGGTTTTAAAAACGGCACCGATGGCAACCTAGGCACTGCAATCAACGCAATGCAGGCGGCTTCTTCTAGCCACCGTTTCATGGGTATCAGCCGCGAAGGTCAGGTTGCACTACTAACAACGCAAGGTAACCCAAATGGTCACGTGATTTTACGTGGCGGTAAGCAGACGAACTACGATTCAGTATCGGTACACGAATGTGAGCAAGAGCTGGGTAAATCTGGCTTAGAGGCAGCGCTAATGGTCGACTGTAGCCACGCGAACTCTCGTAAAGATTTCCGTCGCCAACCTTTAGTTGCAGAAGATGTGATTCACCAAATTCGTGAAGGCAACAAATCGATTATCGGCCTTATGATTGAAAGCCATATTAACGAAGGAAACCAATCTTCGGATATACCTCTCAATGAGATGAAATACGGCGTTTCTATTACCGACGCGTGTATCAATTGGGATTCAACTGAGGCACTATTGAAACATGCACATACGGAATTAGTCCCGTTCTTAGAGAACCGCTTGAAAGGTTAGTCAGAGTTTTAAATTTAAGTGCCTCATCTAATGGGGCATTTTAAGATCTGTTGCTAGCGAACCTACGTGATTGTGGGCTGATAGATTGGCACGGGCTTATAGATTAGTAAGGAATAAAATGGCCGTTGAACTGAACGAATTACGCGACCAAATCGATGCTGTCGATAAACAAATGTTGGATTTACTGGCTCAACGCCTTGCTCTAGTAGAGAAAGTAGGCGAAGTAAAAAGTGAACATGGTTTACCTATTTATGTACCAGAGCGTGAAGCTGCGATGCTGGCATCTCGTCGTCAAGAAGCTGAGAAAATAGGGGTTCCACCACAGTTAATCGAAGATATTTTGCGTCGTACTATGCGTGAGTCTTATGCCAGCGAGAAAGATTCTGGCTTTAAGTGTCTTAACCCAGAGTTACGTTCAGTGGTTATCGTTGGTGGTAATGGTCAACTTGGTGGCTTGTTTGGTCGTATGTTCAAACTGTCTGGCTACGAAGTAAAAATCCTTGGCAGCCAAGATTGGGATAAGGCCGACGAAATCTTAGATAATGCTGGGCTTGTGGTTGTTACGGTTCCAATTCACCTAACGGAAGGTGTGATTGCGAAGCTAGGTAATCTACCAAGCGATTGTATTCTATGTGATTTGACGTCAATTAAATCTAAACCTCTACAAGCAATGATGAACATGCATCAAGGCCCAGTAGTTGGATTGCACCCAATGTTTGGTCCTGATGTTCCTAGCCTTGCTAAGCAGGTGATTGTTTACAGTGATGGTCGTGGTTCTGAAAGTTACCAATGGCTACTGAATCAATTTGGTATTTGGGGCGCGAGCCTTTGCCAGATGGATGCAGCTGAACACGATCACGGCATGACCTTGATTCAAGCACTTCGTCACTTCACCTCTTTTGCTTACGGCTTGCACCTGAGTAAAGAGAACCCGAACATTGATCAACTTCTGAAACTAAGCTCGCCAATCTACCGACTTGAGATTGCGATGGTTGGTCGTCTGTTTGCTCAAGACCCGAACTTGTACGGCGATATCATTCTTTCTTCGGATGAGAATATTGAGATGATTCGACGCTTCCATAGCTGTTTCGGAGAAGCGTTAGAAATTCTAGATGGCAAAGATAAGGCTAAGTTTGTTGAGAGCTTCAACCAAGTGAGTGATTGGTTTGGTGACTACTCACAACAATTCTTGCAAGAGAGCCAAAGTCTTCTAAAACAAGCACATGACTCGATTCATCGTGGTTAATACTGATTTGAAATCATAAAAAAGAGCGACCATCTGGTCGCTCTTTTTGTTTGTGTTGAACGCTATGAAAGCATTTGGCCAACAGTAGGCTAAAAGCAATTAGAACATCATAGGCCAAATCAACAGCTCTTATCTATTAACAACTAGTTAGCCATTAACAACTAGTTAGTCGTGATAGGTTTTTTGCTATCTTCACTCGATACCGTGTCGATGGTTGAGCTAATGTAAGGCACGTTAGTCAGGTTGATCTGCAAGCGAACCACATTATCAATCAGTTGAACCAGTGGGCCCCACTTAACCTTTTTCTCTTTCTCGAACACGTAGTTGAAGTTCTCCGGTGTCCAATCCATCAAGTATTGCGGGTTCAGTGAGCGACCAAGGAAGCGTACTTCATAATGCAAGTGTGGACCGGTTGAGTTACCAGAGTTACCACAGCTCGCAATCACATCACCTTTACTCACAAACTGACCGCTGCGTACTTTGAATTTTTGTAGGTGTGCGTATGAGCTCATGAAACCAAACGAGTGACGCATTGTGATAAAGTTACCGAAGCCTTTTTTGCTTGGGCGCACTGTTTCAATGACGCCATCTGCTGGCGCTACAATATCTTCACCACGCTTACACGTCAGGTCGATACCGGTATGTACATGGCGTTTACCTGAAATAGGGTTAGTGCGGCTACCATAAGAAGAAGAGATACGTTGATAAGCCATCGGACTGTCGTTTGGAATCAAACGGAACATTGTCGCTCTTACTGCTGAATCGACTGCAGCCGCATCAATGCGATCTTCTAAAGAAATATCATCGGTAAGCAGTTCTTCATCAGCAAGACCCAGCACGGATTCCACATCAAATACACGCTTACCAAGCAGTTGAATGGTGCCTTCTTTTTCTGTCAATGTTTGCGATAGCGAATGGTTGGTTTCTACCTGCTCAGCGTAAAGAAACTCGGTTTGCTCTTTTTCAACAATCAGCGTTTCAATCAACTGTTGTGCATCACCCGCTTGCATTGCGAGCTCTTGTTTACCTTCGAAGTGCATGTATGCAGCTCCGCCAATTAACAGTGGTACTGAAAACATGGCAGTGGTGCACATGAGCACGGCTTTTCGGCCGAAGTAAAACGTCTGTTCCCCTTGGTTAGAGGGAATAGTAATGGAAATTTTTTTAGACATGGTTCTGTATTAACTAAATGCTTCTAATAGAAAAAAGGGTAATGGAGATATTATTCCTTACCCAAATCGGTAAGGTGTTCAATCTCTCTATAAAGCAGTTCATCGTCGCCGACATTAAGCTCAACAAGGCGCTTAAGGTGGCTGATACTATCAATATCTAAATGCTCTATGCGTAAACGCATTGAGGTATTGATGGTAGAGACTATCGTTGCTTCTAACTGAATATTGATATCACTGTTTTCGAGTTTAAAGCTCACTTGAACAGGGACATCATGGCTAAGTTGTTTTGATTCATTGCATTGAATGAGTAAACCATGGAGTGATAAGTCTTGCACTGAGCCTGATACATTTACGTGTCCTTGTGAGATCTCAGTCGGGACTTGATAAATAACTCGTGAAAATTGACGTCTTTCAACCATAAGTAATCTCTCTATATCGATGCATTACACGTAAGCCAGATATATCAAAGGCCGCTATTATCGCGGCCTTTGTTCAAAATACAAGCTTATTTACTTAGCTATACGCTTGTACTTGATACGGTGCGGCTCTGCCGCTTGTGCGCCTAGAGTCTGCTTAAGCCACTCAGTGTACTCAGTATAGTTACCTTCGTAGAAGTTAACTTGACCTTCATCACGGTAGTCTAAGATATGGGTCGCAATACGGTCAAGGAACCAACGGTCATGCGAGATAACCATTGCACAGCCCGGGAATTCAAGCAGTGCTTCTTCAAGAGCACGTAGCGTTTCAACGTCAAGGTCGTTGGTAGGCTCATCGAGTAGCAGTACGTTACCGCCCGCTTTTAGCAGTTTCGCTAAGTGAACACGGTTACGTTCACCACCAGAAAGCTCACCGATGATCTTCTGTTGGTCGTTGCCTTTAAAGTTGAAACGAGAACAGTAAGCACGCGCAGGGATTTCGAAGTTGTTGATCTTAATGATATCAGCGCCTTCAGAGATCTCTTGGAATACTGTCTTAGTGTCGTCCATGCTGTCACGGAACTGATCAACAGAAGCAAGCTTAACGGTTTCGCCTAGTTCAACTGTACCTGAATCTGGCTGTTCTGCACCGCTTAGCATCTTGAATAGTGTTGATTTACCTGCACCGTTGGCACCAACGATACCGACGATTGCGCCCTTAGGCATGCTGAACGATAGGTCGTCGATAAGAACGCGATCACCAAACGATTTAGTCAGGTTGTTCACTTCAAGAACTTTATCACCTAGACGCTCACCTGGCGGGATGAACAGTTCGTTGGTTTCGTTACGCTTCTGGTATTGGCCAGTTGTCAATTCTTCAAAACGAGCCATACGAGCTTTAGACTTAGCTTGACGGCCTTTAGGGTTTTGACGAACCCATTCAAGTTCTTTCTCGATTGTCTTTTGACGTGCGCTTTCGCCCGCTTTTTCTTGCTTAAGACGCTCGTCTTTTTGCTCTAGCCAAGACGTGTAGTTACCTTCCCATGGGATACCTTCACCACGGTCAAGTTCTAGAATCCAGCCAGCTGCGTTGTCTAGGAAGTAACGGTCGTGGGTAATCGCCACAACAGTACCACTGTAATCAACAAGGAAGTGCTCAAGCCATGCTACTGATTCTGCATCCAAGTGGTTGGTTGGTTCATCAAGAAGCAGCATGTCTGGCTTTTCAAGAAGTAGACGACAGATAGCAACACGACGACGCTCACCACCTGATAGGAATTCAATTTTCGCATCCCACTCAGGAAGACGAAGTGCATCAGCAGCACGCTCTAGAGCAGTCTCTAAGTTGTGACCGTCTTTTGCTTGAATCAGAGCTTCTAGTTCGCCTTGCTCTTTTGCCAGTGCATCGAAGTCTGCATCTGGTTCTGCGTAAGCTGCGTAAACCGCATCAATACGCTTAAGTGCGTCAGCAACGTCAGAAACCGCTTCTTCTACGATTTCACGAACAGTTTTTGATTCGTCTAGCACAGGCTCTTGTGGTAGATAACCTACTTTAAGGCCTTGTTGTGCACGTGCTTCACCATCAATATCAGTATCAATACCAGCCATGATACGTAGTAGGGTAGATTTACCTGAACCATTTAGACCCAAAACACCGATTTTAGCGCCAGGAAAAAAGCTAAGAGAAATGTCTTTAAGAATTTGACGCTTAGGTGGAACAGTTTTGCTCACCCGAGACATGGTATATACGTATTCAGCCATTGCCGATCGATCCTAATTATTGTTCAAAATTGTCTGCTATTTTATACCAATATCCTCAAAGATGTTACTCCTAGGGCAGAAAAGCCACTCTTGAACTAATCCTTACCTATTATTGTCACATTGGTCATTAAAACTATATTTAATGGGCTTCTGAGGCGAAGTGTTAAATATTAATAATATTTACACTCAAATCCTTTACATTTGATGTGATGTCGGGCGTAAATAGACTTCACGTATTCATACACGCACTAAGGAAAGAGCGAATGTTTTTCCGCATTGGTAATACGAAAATTGCTGTGGCTGCATCGGCAATTTTGTCTTCGGTTTCACTGGCTCCAGTCGCTATGGCTAGCAATGCATCCGAGCTTGAAATGCAGCGTGACGTTTATGATAAAGCGCAAGAGGTTTTAGACAGCCGTGATCTAAAAGCTTACTCCGCGCTGCGTAACAAAATTCAAACATACCCTTTAACACCTTACACCGATTATCGGGCCTTTCTGATTGGCTTAGGTGATCGCACACCTGCTGAGGTCGATGCTTTCATTGAAGAGAACAAGGCATTGCCTTTCTCCAATCGAATGCGCGCACCTTATTTGGACTCATTGGCTTCTCAAAAACAGTGGAAGACGATCCTTGAGTTTCAAACCAAAGAGCCTGTCGGTGAAAAATACCAATGTATTTATTATCGAGCGCATTACGAGCAAGGTAACCAAGAGCTTGCCTTTAAAGGAGCTAAACAACTTTGGTTGAGTGGTAGTGGTGTTGATGACGCTTGTGACCCTTTATTTAAAAGCTGGGATCAAGCTGGGCTAAGAACTGATGAGCTGATTCTGGATAGAATGCTGCTAGCGTTCGAGGGCCGTAACGGTAAGTTAATGAGCTATCTGATTAAGCAATTGGATCATGATGAGTCAATTGCTCAAGCGAAGCAGATGAAGGCGTTGTACAACAAGCCTGAAAATGTACTCGCGTTTGCTAAAAAACATCCAGCGAATGAATTCTACCAAGCTCAAACCGAGTTTGCTTTCGAGAAGCTAGCAAGGAAATCATCAAGCAGTGCTCAAAAGGTGTTTGATGATGTCATCAAGGCTCAGAAGTTTTCGAAAGAGAAATCTCAAGAGCTCGCTGATTACCTAACGTTTCGTCTGATCAACACCGACTCTGAAGAGTTAATGGTGTGGCGCGACAAAATGCTCGCGAGTTCATCAAAGCAAGTTCTGCTGGAACGACGTGCTCGCTTAGCAATTCAACATGCCGATTGGACGGGTTTGAAAGAGTGGATAGCGCGCTTGGATGATAAACATCAGGCTTCGCTTCGTTGGCAATATTGGCAGGGCAGAGCTGAAATCGCGACGGGCGATACTGACAAAGGCAATAAGCGACTGTCAGATATCTTGGGTCAGCGTAATTTCTACAGTGTGGCTGCGGCTAAGCAGTTAGGTAAGCCAGTTCAATATCCAACATCGACACTTAAATACAATGCTGAAACAGTGAAGCCATTCGACACCTCTTTGGTGCGTATTGGTGAACTGATTGACCGAGACAAAATTGCGGCAGCGAAAAGTGAATGGCGCTGGTTACTGACCAATGCAGATAAAGAGCAAAAAGAGATGCTTGCCGCTTACGCTGCGACACAGCGTTGGAATCACTTTACCGTAACAGCGAGTATCTCTGCGAAGATGTGGGATAACATTGCGCTGCGCTTCCCTGTTGCTCATAAGTGGTGGTTTAACTTCTACGCTGAAAAGCACGATCTCGATCCAATCACTTTGATGTCTTTAGCAAGACAAGAGAGCGCGATGGATTCAGAAGCTCGCTCTCCAGTTGGCGCGCGTGGCATTATGCAAATTATGCCCAAGACGGCGCAATACACAGCGAACAAACATAAGATTAAGTATCAGGGCAGCGATGATCTTTATGATGTCGGCAAAAACATTGAGATTGGCAGTCACTACTTAGATGGTTTACTCGCTCAATATGATGACAACCGTATCTTTGCGTTTGCGGCTTATAATGCTGGACCTAGCCGTGTGAAACAGTGGCGTTCACGCAGCGATGAAAAGCTCGATGCCTTTGCATTTATCGAAATGATCCCATTCAAAGAGACACGTGGCTACGTTCAGAATATCTTGATGTTTGAGACCTACTATCGAGATATCTTGGGTGAGAAAGGGACGTTTTTAGCGCCCCATGAGGCAAAAACGAAATACTAAGCCTTCGGCATTTGGCCCGAAACTGAGTAAGAATAAAGGCAGTGAGTGCTAACCATTTCCACTTACTGCCTTTTTACATTGGATCGCATCAAGTGTTTCGGTATAAAGTGTTAAACGCTTTCAATCGTTAAGCGACTCTTTAAAGTCAGAATTTAAAAGTAAGTGTAGAGATATGGCATCACAACCTGAATATGATAATTGGCAACAACTGATGGACTTGGTAAAGACGGCTGTCGAAAAAGATCAGCACGAGCTGTTGTTGACTATGATGATGACACCAGACGAGCGAGATGCTCTGGTTGCTCGAATTAATATCTTCTGTGAGCTGATGAAAGGCGATATGTCTCAACGACAGGTGAGTCAAATGCTGGGCGTAGGCGTAGCGACGATAACCAGAGGCTCAAATGAGCTAAAGGCCAAATCTGAGCAAGAGAAAGTCGTGATCGCCGACCTATTGCTAAAGTAATAATGGAATTAAGCTATCACGCGATAGTATGAATACGAATTCGATAAAAAACGCTAACTGGATGTTAGCGTTTTTTGTTTCTGAAGATTGTTCTTGGAATCTTTTGAAGTTTAAGGAAGCCTCAAATACTAAATAGGAAAGTGTTCAGGATTCACAAATGGGATCAGAGCCAAAATTAAAGCTTGATGATAGACCGAACTGCGTGACAATTGGTTATGTGTCAGTAGGCCAATGGCACCACCTTTCTGTTTGATATTGTCGGTACCAAACACTTCATCCATCACATCCCCTAACTCGTTTGCATGCTCTAGTTTCTCAAGCACGGCTGGTGGCAGCATCAGACTTGCTGAACGAGACTCGCCACGTTGGCCATTCGCTTCGATCACCATCCAGGCAAAGGTGACGTTTGTTTCTATTCCCGCTTCTAGACCAACATAGAAGTCTGCATCAGGCTGAGCTTGAGTTGCGTTGTGAACTCGATTCACGGCACCTTGATAGGTTTCATCATTGCTCATCGGTTGATCGGCGACACCACTAGGGACGCTGATGCCTTGGAAATCAAATTCAGTATCAGGAAAAGCAGATAAGAACGCACTTTTAACGGCGTTGATTTTAGCTGGGTTCAGCGATGCGATGATTACAGATTTCATGTGTCGGATTCTTTTTGTTGTCGATTAGATTGAGTTGATGTTGTCGGTACCAGTCACTCAATTCTTCTAGTGGCATGGGTTTACCAAAGTAATAGCCTTGCAGCATATCGCACTGTGCATCCTGTAACCACTGGTGCATGTCTTGAGTTTCAATCCCTTCGGCGGTGACCTTTTTCCCCTGAGCATGACACAACCCGATAACTGGTTTTACGATGTTCTGGTTATCGGTTTCAATTAAGGTATCCAAAAACGCTTTATCCAATTTAATTTTCTGAGTTGGATACTGCACCAGTTGAGTGATAGAGGTGTAACCGGAACCAAAGTCATCAATCGCCAGTCGATAACCCATGCATGACAGCTCATTCAGCAATGGGAAGCCTTCTGAGTTTGAGTAAAAGGTTTCAGTGATTTCAAAATCGATTAGGCTTGGTGGAATTCGATTTAACTCCGCGTGTTCTTTAATGAAACCCGCAAGATGAGTGGTTTCAATGCCAGCAGAAGATAGGTTGATCGACAATTGAATTGAGTGATCAAATTGAGCCTGAAGTCGATGGAATGAAGCAAACGCATTCTGTATTACCCAGCGGTCAACATGTTCAAACAGCCCGGTTTGTTCGGCTATTGGAATGAACTCATCTGGTGGAACCAAACCAAGTTGCTTTGAATTCCAACGCAATAACACCTCAACGCCAATAACATCAGTCCCGGTGGAATCCATGTAGGGCATGTAAACGAGCCTGAATTCATCATCAAAATTCTTACCTCTAAGCGCACGTTCAATATCTGCTTGGCGCTGAATGGCTTTGTCTAAATCCCGTGAATAGTCAGCAAATTGGTTTTTACCGGCACGCTTGGCTTGGTACATCGCGGTATCCGCGTTGGACAGAAGCTTCTCGATTGAGTTGCCATCATTAGGGTAGGTCGCAATACCAATACTGACCGTGATCGGAAAGCTGCCTGATTCGGTGACAAAGCCTTTTTGCAGTGGAGTGAGCAAATCGTTCGAGAATCGATGCGCGACATTTCCTCGGTGACTAGGAGCGTTAATGTAGACAACGAACTCGTCTCCAGAAAGTCGGGCTGGCATACAATGAGCGTCGAATTCCTCTTTATAATGACGACAAATATCTGAAATACGCTGAGCAAAAGAGACCAGAATCGAGTCGCCGATTTGATGTCCGTATTTGTCGTTCACAAACTTGAAGTTGTCCAAGTCAAAATAGAGAACCCAGGTTTCGGTATTCGAACTCGGTTTTGGCAACGATTGCTGAACGAAGGTTTGAAACTGATGCCTATTGGCTATTTGAGTTAACTGATCATTTTCGGCCAAGAGCTTGGTTTGCTGGTAGGTGTTGTCTAGCTCTTGATACATGTCATAAAAACGCTGTGATAGGCGGCCAAGCTCGTCACGAGTGCCTAAGCGTTCAATGTTCTTACGTTGTTTTTTTTCGACTTGCTGTAGCTGTCGATCGAGCCGTGTTATTGGAGTAATCACAGTGCGAGACAGAAGCATGAGTAGCAGAGCGACAGTTACAAACGCAGACAGTGCAAACGACAAACTCAGCTTGTTCCAAATTGAATCGAGCTTGTTTTCCAACAGGAATTGCGCCGGATCGACCGTGGCGTACAGTTCTGGTGCAAGCTTGACTGAGTGAGTAACATCATTTTCCAAAGAAACCGCTATGGATGTGAAGAACAAGCTGGTTTGGTAGTCGAACTCTATCTGTTTTCTCAGCGCATTAAATTTGTCGAGAGAGACAGAGACAACAACAAAGAACACATCGTCGGGTTGATTGTTAACGGTTGGGAAAATCGCTTTTCTATCTACCTTGTCATAGTGAACCAACATCCCTTCGCCTTGGGAGTTTTGAATATAGTTGGTACTCGATGTTGCTAAGGTGTCTTGATAGTGCAGGTCAACATACTCCAATATCTTACTGTCAATCTGAGTGCGTGAGTCATTGCTATTATCCGCGTAATAACGCAGTTTTCGATCACCATTAAGAAGCGCTAAACCTGTATAGCTTTCATCGTCATCTTGCAGGAAATGAATGGCTTCTCGAAGATTACTGACCAGTTCAAGATCGCGAGATAGATTTTGATCAGTGAGGAAATAACGCTTCACCATATCACTCTGGGTCAAGGTGTAAGAGTAGCTATTGAGGAACGAACGAGATTGGCGAAAGTATCCGGCTAGTTTTTCCATGTTCAGTTGAAGTGCGTTGTCTTCGCGTTTGATGAAACTGCTTTTTTGCGTCGAATAAATAATATAGCTAGAAGCCGCGGTACTGATCAGTATCACAGGGGCTATTAGTAGTAAGATTTTAGTACTTAGCTTCATAGTTAATGACAACACTATTTATAAATTAAGCGCATAAGTTTATGTTACTTAATGCTTACTCGCTATTAATTATACGTAGTTCGATGATTTCCTGTGAAGGGGGTAAGGTTTTGTCTTTATTGATAAAAAAAGCCACTAATGAGTTTTTGTTAGAAAGGCTCAAGTAGTGGAGAGAGTAAGCGTGCCGAATGTGCGAAACAAGTGAATTGTGTTTCAGGCATGCTAGGGTGAGTTTTCTTAGCGAGAATAGTACTCGACTAGAGGGTGATTTAAGTATTTGGCCTGCTGTAGGCCAAATACTTATGTTAGCTAAAAGCTGATACTCACTTTCAGCTATGACAACTTAACTTGAGTCGCTTTGATGTTCTCACTTGGGTAGCAACCCAACACCTTAAGGTGGCGAGTAATGGCTGTTAGTTCCGTTATCGCTTGTTGCATATTATCTGAATCCAGATGCGCCTCTAAATCGACATAGAACATCTCTTCCCAAGGATTACCCATGATAGGACGAGATTCTAGCTTAGTCATGTTGATGCCTAAGCGTTGCAGGATCAGTAGTGTTTCTACCAAAGAACCCGCCTCTTGAGATGTCGACATGATGAGCGTTGTTTTCGCTGGTATTTGAGTCGATACTTCAACAGGCTTACGCGCCACAACGATGAAACGAGTGTGGTTCTCTGTTTGGTTTGCAATATTGCTCTGGATTGGCTGTAGTCCATAAAGCTTACCGCTCGATGCATTACCAATAGCAGCTACGTCATTACCACCCAATTCTTTAACTTTTTTCATTGCATCAGCGGTGCTTGCGCAAGACTCAAGGTTGACACCCTTAAGGCGGCTCAAGAACTCACTGCATTGTTGATGAGGTTGTGGGTGCGAGTAGAGTGTTTTGATGTCTTCTAAACGGATATCACTTTTAGCAACAAGGCAGTGCTCAATCGGTTGAGAAAGTTCGCCAACAATGTATAGAGTCGTATGCTGTAACAGGTCGTAGACCTCGTTAATTGACCCTGAACTGGTGTTCTCAATCGGCAGGACACCGTAGTCGGCATGGCCAGACTCTACTGTTGATGCGACTTCTTTGAAGTGATTACAGTTCAGCTCAATCAATTCCATATTCTTGCGGCTGAAGTATTCGCGGCTCGCAAGGTGAGAATACGATCCCTTAGAACCTAAGAATGCAACGCGAGCCAATGGTTTACGGCTTTGCGGGTTCGCTAGGTTTTGTAAGTATGACTGTTGTAGTAAAACGGAATCTTCGATGATGGTGTGAAACAGCTTGGTAATGTACTGCGCATCAAGTTCGTATTTATCTTTGCCGTTGTTGATCAGCTTAACTAATAGTTGTTGTTCTCGTACTGCATCACGAACTGGTTTTGATGTCTCTACTTTGCTTTTAGCGACTTCGATACTTAGCTTGCGACGCTCTGAAAGTAACTTCAGGAGTTCGTCGTCTAAATCATTAAGACGAAGGCGGATATCATCCAGTGAAATTGAGCGGTCAGTCATAAATGTGTCCTTATAAAAAAGCCTCCCTAGTGTGGGAGGCTTCTTGTTCGTTTTTGACTTGTTTTTCTAAAACGACTTAGCCTCCGATTTACGGAAGAAAAAAGAAGTCAAAAATAAACAAAGATTGAGTGTGCATAAAAAGTGATTGTTTTATGAATGTTTAAACACAATAAGCAAGCGAGCTACGAGCGTCAAGCAAAAAAATAGCGCCCTGAGGCGCTATTTTTTAATCTGTTCTCTTTCCTTATTCTACTTCAGCTTCTAGCTCTTCGATTTCAGGCTTTTCAGCGCGGCGCGCTTCTGGTTTATGGCGTAGCTTGTTGAGTTGACGCTCTAGTTTTTGTTCTACTTCGTTGATCGCTACGTAGAGGTCGTCATGGATTGATGAAGCAACAAGTTGGCCTTTTGGTACGGTTAGTACCGCTTCAAATTTCTTCTTCTTGTTTGGTTCTTCGCTAAAGCTCGCTTGGCAGCCAATGATGTCTACTTGCCATTTATCTAGCTTTTTAAATTTGCTTTCTATGTGATCACGGATTGCAGAGGTAATGTCGATGTTTTTACCAGTGATGTTCATTTTCATAGAAGTTTTCCTCTGTTGTATCCCTCATGGGTTAACTTCAGATTACGACTTTTAGGAATAAAGAATGTGATCTAGATCTTGTTTTGGTTGGGTGGGATAAGCATTAAAATCAAATGTGATCTTACGCAAGTCTTAGTATCTTTTTGGCGAAAAATGCTTGTTATCCTTATGAAAAACGATAACTTGGAGGCAAGGCTTCGCTAAAAATTAAATCAGTTTTTAGGGGCGTCCTACAGCCTATGGAAAGTGCTTGATTGAAATTTACTCAATAGTGTTTTGTGATATAGGTCTTGTAATATAGGTCGCTACATAAGCTTTTTCAGAATTAGATAAACAAAAGCCGCATAAGTATTCTTATGCGGCTTTTGTGTTTTTTAGCTTTACCTAATACCTTTGGCTCCCCAGCTCTGGGATGGAGGCGATCCTAGTCGTTAGTGTTCAGTAATCTCGCTGTGCCGTCCTCTCGGATAGCATTGATAGCTTGTAATTGTTTATAGATTACGAAGTAACGATTGATGTTGGCAACATAGGTTACGGGTTCTTTACTCACGTATTTGCGAGTGATGATTTCTACGTTTTTAAACCAGATGTTTGGGTTGTAACCTTTCTGCTTGGCAATGCTCCTCATCTTTCTGATCTTAGCAGGACCAGCGTTGTAAGAAGCCAAGGTAAAGTAGATTTGATTGTCGGGTGATATTGCCGGGTCGTCAAAATATCGGTCTTTGATAAAGCGCATATACTTCACACCCGCATGGATGTTGTTATCCACCTTATGGATGTTCTTGATGTTGACGTTTTTATCTTTGGCGGTACTCGGTAATACCTGCATCACACCAATAGCCCCGCGATGAGAAATCCGGCTCTGATCCAGTCCTGATTCTTGGAAACCTTGAGCTGACATCATCAAAGGATCAAATTCATACTTGCTCGAATACTTTTCAAAGACATCTGAGAGTTTAGCTACTCGGTCTACTTTATTGGGGTTGAGTGCTCGGCCTAACCAGCGAGTATTGTCGATGTATTTCTGGTAGATGACATTCCCAAGCAGGGTGCCTGTTCGTGCGGTCTTGACGTATTTGTTTATCTCTTTCTTCAGTTGAGGGCTGTCTTTTCTTAAAGCCCAAGCAATACGACCATTTTCTCGTAAAGGTAAGTCGTTATGGACTTGAATGTTTTCCATTACATCGATCCAGAGCTTGGCTTTATGGTTATCCAGAATTGTGCCTTGTATATAACCTTGGTTAACCAGTTCTATCAGCTCGTAGTCTTGTAATGACTCCTCGATAAAGTGGACATGCAGTGGTGGTAAACCTAGCTCGTTAAGCTCCTTATTAACTCTTTGTACACTCTCGAAGTAACTCGAGCTTGCTCGTATCCACACCTCTTTGCCACTCAATTGCTTGATTTCGGTGATAGGTTCGGCCTTTTTCCCTGTGATAATGAGTTCTTTACCATCTTTAATCATCGGATCCGAAAAATCGATGGTTCGTAATCGTTTATCGGTGATCGTTAGGTTAGCGACAGCGACATCACCATAGCCAGACTCTAAAGAGGGAAGTAGATCATCTCGTTGCACGGGGATGATTTGAACATTGAGATAGGGATGTTTCTTACGAAGGCTTTTCTCAAAGTGGTAGAGCATTTCTGCCACGATGCCTTTTGGCTTGCCATCCTCGATGTAATAGAAACCAAGATCGGCAGACACTAGCACTCTAACCGTTCCTTTGGTTTTGAGCACATCCAAGTCACCCATGTAAGGCTTATTGCTTAATGGAGACAGTTCTAATGCGTAGGATAAGTGGCTAAATAGCGATATCCAGATAAATAATAACAACCTACTCACATCCACACTCCATGTTGATGTTTTGTTAAAAGTTATCTTTTGAAGATACCGTGTATTATGCGATCCATCAAGTTTGCGATATGTAGATGAAAAAAAGCGCGCTAGTAAATTAGCGCGCTTTTAGGATTGAGATGTAAGAGGTTTGATTAAGGTAGTGGGTTTAACTCAATCAACTTTTCTGTTCTTAACACAGCGTCATCTAGGCCGAGTTGTTGATAAGCTTTTAGCTGGATATCTAAAGACTTACGCGCAGCAATGGTGTCTGGGTAAGTTTTTTGCAGCTCTTGCGTTCTGTTGATCGCAGCAATCCAAGCTTCGCGGCGTAGGTAGAAATCAGCGGTTGCTAAGTCATACTCTGCTAGGCGGTTCTTAAGTGCGAACATGCGTTTTTGTGCATCTTCAGCATAAGGGCTACTAGGGAAACGTTCGAGTAGTCGCTTGAAGTCAGCAAACGCAAGTTTCACTGGTTCAGGATCTCGGTCACTACGGTCGATATTAAAAATATCGTGCATGAAGTTTCGGTCTTGCGCCATGTGCGTTAAGCCGCGCATGTAAAGAACCCAGTCTTGTTTCTCATGCGTTGGGTTCAAACGTAGGAAACGTGAAATGGTAGCGAGGCCAAGTGCCAAGTCATCATTTTTGTAGTAAGCGTAAATCAGATCGAGCTGTACTTGCTCAGAATAGGCGCCGAATGGGTAACGTGAGTCTAGGGCTTCTAGCTTTTCTATTGCTGAAAGCCAGCTACCGCTCTGCAGTGATTCTTGAGCGTCAGAGTAGAGAACCGATGGTGGTACATCTGGCACTATCTCTTCACTACTTGAACAACCAACCAAGAGTGATACGGCTAATAGACCCGATAAAGTAAGGTGTTTCATGTCAGGCGTCGATTCCTTGAATTAAATATTTCGTAAGCTTCCGTTACTTTCTAACCAGTAACAGATACAATGATGCAATTATTCTATTTTATCCATACTAATGGGTATTAGTCTCACGGTTTTTAAAAAAGTTCGATATGGCTCAGCAGATCACATTAACAGACACAGTAAAAAGCAGCCAGTTAGGTCAACGTTTAGACCAAGCTGTCGCTGAACTATTTACCGATTTTTCTCGCTCTCGCATTAAAGAGTGGCTTCTTGACGGCAAAATCCAAGTGGATGGCGAAGTTATTACAAAGCCGCGCGTTAAGGTTTTGGGCGGTGAAGAGATCATCTTGCAAGCTGAACTTGCAGATGAAGAGCGCTGGGAAGCACAAGATATTCCTCTAAACATTGTCTACGAAGATGATGACTTATTGGTTATCAATAAGCCTCGCGATCTGGTTGTACACCCAGGCGCAGGCACACCGGATGGAACCATACTAAACGCATTGCTTTTCCATTACCCACAGATTGCAGAAGTGCCTCGTGCAGGTATTGTGCACCGTCTTGATAAAGACACAACAGGTCTTATGGTTGTGGCTAAAACGGTTCCAGCTCAAACTCGTCTTGTGCGTGCTCTTGCTAAGCGTCGTATTACTCGTGAATATGAAGCAATTGCAATTGGCAAAATGACCGCTGGTGGTGTGGTAGAGAAAGGCATTAGCCGTCATGCAACTAAGCGTACCTTGATGGATGTAAATGAATTAGGAAAGCCAGCGGTAACTCACTACCGTGTTGCTGAGCACTTCCGCGAGCATACTCGTATTCGTCTACGCCTAGAAACGGGTCGTACTCACCAAATTCGTGTTCACATGTCATACCTTCAGCATCCGCTGCTAGGTGACGTTGCATACGGTGGTCGTGCTCGTATTCCAAAAGGTGCATCTGAAGAACTAACAACAATGATTCGTTCTTTTGATCGCCAAGCACTGCACGCCGTTATGCTTAAATTTGTTCACCCAATTACAGGTGAAGAAGTTGAGTTCCACGCTCCTGTGCCAAATGACATGGTCGTGATGGCTGAAGCGTTACGTGTTGATGCGCGCGAAAACTTGGAAGACGACATTTAATCATGTCGATGATCATCCCTAACTGGAATGCACCAAAAAACGTGAAAGCATTTGCTTCGACACGTTTTGATGGTTTTTCTACTGGTGCGTATCAAGGATTAAACCTAGGTACGCATGTTGGGGATGATGCTTCGCTTGTTGAAAACAACAGAGCCTGGCTCAAGCAACACGCTAATATGCCTGCCGCTCCGGTATGGCTACATCAAACTCACTCAACAGATGTCGTTACGGTTTTACACCCTACGGCAGATATTCTTGATGCTGACGGTGCATTTACCACAGCTAAAGATGTTGTTTGTTCTGCGATGACAGCCGATTGCTTACCTGTAATCCTTACTGATACCAAAGGCACTCAAGTTGCTGCAGTTCATGCTGGTTGGCGTGGTCTTGCTGGTGGCATTCTTGAAAATGCCGTCGCAAAGTTTTCAAACTTAGGTTCAGAGAATAAGATCATTGCTTGGCTTGGTCCTGCAATAGGCAAACAAGCTTTTGAAGTAGGCGATGATGTGTTGGAAGCTTTCGTTAGTTTTGACTCTCAAGCTAAGCTCGCATTTGAAGCCAAAGCTGAACCAGGCAAATGGCTAGCGAATATGTCTCAGCTTGCAACGCAACGACTGAACAAAGTTGGTGTAACTTCTGTGACAGACTCTAATCTATGTACCTTCGCTGATGCCGATGCGTTCTATTCTTATCGTCGTGATGGTATTACTGGACGCCAAGCTACTTTTATTTGGTTAGAGTAACCTTTAACTAGTGCAACCAGTCATCCAGCTCATTTATATTTTTATAACAGCTCTATTCTTCATTCTTATCCCTTGAAAATCCGCGTTACCGTATCCATCTTCTAACCATAAGATAAACATATCTAAGAGTAGGAAGGTTGGCATGCGTCTCGATCGATTCACTAGTAAATTCCAAATTGCGATATCTGATGCTCAGTCGCTCGCATTAGGTCGTGATCACCAATATATAGAACCTGTGCACCTAATGGTGTCTTTGCTTAATCAAGATGGTAGTGCAATTCGTCCATTGCTCACCATGCTGAATATTGATGTGGTTCAATTGCGTTCTAAATTGAGCGAAATATTAGACCGAGTGCCTAAAGTAAGTGGCATCGGTGGTGACGTTCAGCTATCGAATGCGATGGGAACGCTGTTTAACCTGTGTGATAAGGTCGCGCAAAAGCGTCAAGACAGTTATATATCTTCAGAAGTATTCCTACTGGCTGCTATTGAAGACAAAGGTCCTTTAGGAAACCTACTTAAAGAGCTAGGTCTTACCGAGCAAAAATTATCTCAAGCTATTGAACAAGTCCGCGGTGGCCAGAAGGTCGATGACCCGAATGCGGAAGATAGACGCCAAGCACTCGAGAAGTTCACCATTGATCTGACCGAAAGAGCAGAGCAAGGCAAGCTAGATCCTGTTATTGGCCGAGACGACGAAATCCGTCGCACTATCCAAGTACTTCAACGCCGCACCAAGAACAACCCTGTCATTATCGGTGAACCAGGTGTCGGTAAAACAGCGATAGTCGAAGGTTTGGCTCAGCGTATTATTAACAATGAAGTACCTGAAGGTTTGAGAGGCCGACGTGTACTTTCGTTAGATATGGGCTCTTTAATTGCCGGTGCTAAATATCGTGGTGAATTTGAAGAACGTTTAAAATCAGTTCTTAATGAATTATCGAAAGAAGAGGGCAATATCATTCTCTTCATCGATGAAATTCACACCATGGTCGGTGCGGGCAAAGGTGAAGGCTCTATGGATGCGGGTAATATGCTGAAACCTGCATTGGCTCGTGGTGAACTTCACTGTGTAGGTGCAACCACACTCGATGAATATCGGCAGTATATAGAGAAAGATCCTGCGTTAGAGCGTCGATTCCAAAAAGTGATAGTCGATGAGCCAACCGTGGAAGACACGGTCGCAATTCTCCGCGGTTTGAAAGAGCGCTATGAACTTCACCATCATGTAGAAATTACTGACCCTGCGATTGTCGCGGCGGCAACCTTATCTCATCGATACGTTTCTGATCGCCAATTGCCAGATAAGGCGATTGATCTGATTGATGAAGCGGCTTCGAGTATCCGTATGCAGATCGACTCAAAACCTGAGTCGTTAGATAAGCTCGAGCGTAAAATCATTCAATTGAAGATCGAGCAGCAAGCTCTTACCAATGAAAATGATGAAGCCAGTGAAAAACGCCTTCGAACATTACAAGAAGAGCTTTCTGACAAAGAACGCGATTTCGCAGAACTTGAAGAAGTGTGGAATGCAGAGAAAGCCGCGCTTTCTGGCACGCAACACATCAAGTCAGAGCTAGAACAAGCACGTATGGATATGGATTTTGCGAGACGTGCTGGTGATCTTAACCGAATGTCTGAATTGCAATACGGTCGAATTCCAGAATTAGAGAAGCAGTTAGATCTTGCGACTCAAGCTGAAATGCAAGAAATGACGCTGCTGCGTAATAAGGTCACGGATGCAGAAATTGCAGATGTGCTATCTAAACAAACAGGCATCCCTGTTTCTAAAATGCTAGAAGCTGAGAAAGAGAAGCTTCTTAAAATGGAAGGTGTTCTACATAAGCGTGTTATTGGTCAAGCGGAAGCTGTCGAAGTGGTATCTAATGCGATTCGTCGTAGCCGTGCAGGTTTATCTGATCCAAACAAGCCGATTGGCTCTTTCTTATTCCTTGGTCCAACTGGCGTTGGTAAAACGGAGTTGTGTAAAACACTCGCGAACTTCATGTTTGATAGTGACGATGCAATGGTGCGTATCGACATGTCTGAGTTTATGGAGAAACACTCTGTTGCTCGCTTAGTTGGTGCTCCTCCGGGTTACGTTGGATATGAAGAAGGTGGCTACTTAACAGAAGCAGTACGTCGTAAGCCTTACTCGGTGATTTTGCTAGATGAAGTAGAGAAAGCGCATCCGGATGTTTTCAATATCTTATTGCAGGTGCTTGATGATGGACGCTTAACCGATGGACAAGGTCGTACAGTCGATTTTAGAAACACGGTAGTGATCATGACATCCAACCTTGGCTCTTCGAGAATTCAAGAGAACTTCAATACGCTCGACTACCAAGGAATAAAGAATGAAGTGATGGAAGTGGTAGGTAAACATTTCCGTCCTGAGTTTTTGAACCGAGTTGATGAAAGCGTGGTGTTCCATCCATTGGGTCAAGAGCACATTCAGTCGATAGCCGCTATTCAGCTTGAGCACCTTAAGAAGCGCATGGAAGACAATGGTTATGAGCTTGAAGTCTCGGATAAAGCACTCAAGTTGATTTCTCAAGTTGGTTTTGATCCAGTATATGGCGCGCGACCTTTGAAAAGAGCGATTCAACAAAGTGTCGAGAACCCGTTAGCGAAAGCGATATTGGCAGGAAAAATTAATCCAGATAAGAAAGTGCAGCTATTAGTAAACAACGACCGCATTATTGCTCACCAATAGTTGAAGTAAGAACGGTAGGTGCGATTGGTCGAAATTAAGGCTTGATCGTACCTATTTTGAACGCTTTGTGTGAATAGTGTTCGAACGGTCGCCGGTGGCGGCTTTTTTTCGTTTTTAGCCTTGTGCAAAGGATTATTCTCTCTATAATGCGCCTCCGTTGCCAAGGATAACCAAGCGGTTTGAACTGGGTGACAAGACGGTGATAAGCATTTAAGATGCTTTGAAAAATTAGCTGGAAAAAGTGTTTGACACTGGAATTCAATCCGCTAGAATGGCCGTCCACTTCGAGAGGCTCCTTCCTAAAAGGAATGCTCGACAAGTAAAGCTCTTTAACAATTTAAACCTATCAATCTGTGTGGGCACTCGTTGATGAATATCAAAACGTTTTATCGTTAGATAAAACAGATTCTTCGGAATCAAAATTGATTTCAATGAACTGAGTGACCAATACGTTTAACTACTTGTAGTTATTCGGCACAGTCAATTCATTA